>JALVDQ010000154.1 GCA_027008885.1 Thiotrichaceae bacterium
CCATGACTATGCCATACTGGGCGGCTTCACACTGGTTCACCAGTTTTGCCATGTGGGTGAATATGCGTTTACCGGCATGGGGACCGCATTGGGCAAAGACCTGCCGCCGTTTGTGATGGCATTTGGTGCACCCGCTGTTCCTCGTGGCATCAATAACGAAGGGCTAAAACGACACGGTTTTGATGATGAGCAACGCAAGGCGATCAAAAAGGCGTACCGTACACTTTACCGGAGCGAGCTGGGTTTGCAGGAGGCGATAGATACGCTCCTGCATGATTCTGCAAAAGATGAAAATATCAGGCTTATGGCAGAATTTTGCCAGCGTAGCCAGACAGGGCGCGGGATTATCCGTTAAATGCGCATCGCAATCATAGCTGGCGAAGCCTCTGGTGATATTCTCGGCAGTCGCTTGATGGCATCGCTGAAAAAGCGTTACCCGGAAGCCCGCTTTGAAGGCATTGGTGGCACAGAAATGCAACAGGCAGGGCTTGATTCGATTTATCCGATGGAACGCTTGTCTGTTATGGGCGTATTTGAAGTATTGCCACGTCTGTTTGAATTGCTAAAAATTCGCAAAACACTTATTCAGCGCTGGCTGCAGAACCCGCCTGAGCTGTTTGTCGGGGTCGATGCTCCCGATTTTAACTTTAAACTGGAAAGAACATTGTTTCACTCCGGTATTCCAACCGCACATTATGTCAGCCCCAATCTATGGGCGTGGCGACAGGGAAGAATCAAAAAAATCATGGGCAGTATGGATGTTATGCTGGTGCTCTTGCCTTTTGAGCTGGAACTGTATAAAAAACATCAGGTTAATGCCGAGTTTGTCGGTCATCCACTGGCAGATGAAATCCCGTTTAATCTCTCCAGGGCAGAAGCGCGCGAGACACTCGGCTTGCCAGTGCAGCGACATACACTGGCTATTCTGCCAGGCAGTCGTATGAGTGAAATAAAATATTTGGCAGATGACTTTATTAAAGCAGCTAAAATTTTGCAACAGCGACATCCAGACTGGCAATTTGTGGTGCCGCTTATAAATGAAAAGGTAAAAGCGCTATTTGTTGAAAAACAGCAGCGTATAGCGCCGGAATTATCCCTGAAAATAATTGACGGAGAATCGCGTACTGTCATGGCAGCCTCAGACCAGATTCTGCTGGCATCAGGTACGGCAGTGCTTGAAGGCATGTTGATCGCACGCCCCATGGTGGCAGCCTACCGTTTTGCGCCCATGACCGCGTTTATTTTTCGTCTGTTTAAAATGATGAAAGCAAAATACTTCACATTGCCCAATAATTTGGCAAATGAATGCCTGGTTCCCGAACTGTTGCAGGAACAGGTAACAGCACAAAATCTTGTCAATGAAATAGAACAGCAACATAATCAGCCCGAACAGGAAAAGCAGGTATTAATGAGGCGTTTCAATGAAATACACCAAACCCTGCGACAAAATGCCAGCGAGAAAGCGGCAGATGTACTTTATAAACTGCTGCAAAACAAGGCAAAACAAGGCAAGGCAAAGCAAGACAGGTGAAAACCAAATGAAGTTTCGGCTTGTTGCAGGTGTTGATGAAGTAGGGCGGGGACCTTTGGCAGGCGCGGTAGTTGCTGCCGCGGTGATATTAACACCAGAACGCTGGATTGACGGTCTGGCTGATTCAAAAGCACTGAGTGAAAAACGACGCAATGAGCTGGATGTGGAAATACGCAAAAACGCACTGGCATGGTCGATAGCAAGAGCAGAAGTTGAAGAAATTGACCGCATCAATATTTTGCAGGCGAGCTTACTCGCAATGAAGCGTGCAGTGGAAGCCCTGGAAATACAGCCAGAGCATCTCAAAATAGATGGCAATCAAAAAATCCCCATGCCGATTTCAATGGAAACAATTATCAAGGGTGATGCCAAAGTCGCATCCATCAGTGCCGCCTCGATTATCGCCAAGGTAGCACGCGACAAGGAAATGCTTGAACTGGACAGGAAATACCCAGAATATGGATTTGCCCGGCATAAAGGCTATCCAACCAAAGCACACCGTGACGCACTACAAAAATATGGCGCACTTTGCTGCCACCGAAAAAGTTTTAAGCCTGTAAAAGAAGTGCTGAATCTTGACCATACTGTTTGAACACAAAAATATATAAAAAACAGGGGGGATGGGTGTGTCAGAGGACAGAGGACAGAAGACAGAAGACAGAAGACAGAAGACAGTATGTAGGGTTGGTGGAGTTTACGCAACCAACCAGATTCGGTTGGTTGCGCATGGCTACAACAACCCTACGCAACTACTCAACTACGCAAAAATATGTAAAAAACAGGGGGGATGGGTAGAGAGTCCAGAAAATGAATAATTGCTAATTCTCTTGTCTGTTTTTGTTATGCGTCAATTGCAGCAAAGAGGCTTTTAGTTCAGTGTCGTCAATATCAGCGGCAATGCCTTTCAATATGCTGCTGGCTTTGTCACTGATGCCAAAAACTGTTTTACGGACTGTTTCCCGCCTGACTTTTGGAGGAATAATCTTAACCCTGGAGTGCTTTAATTCCAGAAGAAACTGTTTGTTGATGGCATCACAGATGGTTTGTTGCTGGTATTTTAGTTGCGTAGCAAGATAAGGGTTATCGGTGAGTATGGTCAGTTTCTGCTGCTTTACCACAATCCACAAATTATGTTTGTCTTTGTTCAGGTGCATGAGCTGATACACAAAATCAGACAGCTTGTCGTAGATTTGGGTGCTTCTGATAAGTTCGGAGTTAACTAAATCACTTGCTTTCTTCATTGTTTGGTGTCAGTTGTTAGTCTTGGCAAGGATACCATGAAAGCTATCATTATCAGCGATGATGGAAGTCGTCATTATAAATTAAAAATAAACATCTGGATGTTGTTTATTATTTCTGTGCCTGTGCTTTTTTTGGCTGGCTTCAGCCTGAATAAAATAATCTCCGGCTTTTCCGGGCAATCCTTGAACTCCAGTGATATACAGATTATCAAGCGTTTTGATTCCTATCTTAAACGTCTGGCTGTTCTTGAGGCGCAAACCCAGCGTTTAAACGCACTGGGAGCCAGAATTGCGCAAAAAAATAATATTGATATAGATACTTTCCTGCTGGAAAAAGAACCCGCGCGAGGAGGTATCGTCAATCACTCTGCGGATTCTTTGGGCAAGGATACGACAATATTAAGTGAGCAGGATTTAATCAAAAGCATCAAGCTTTCAGAACTTGCCCTGGCAAGGCAAGAACGGGCTTTTAAGCTTTATCGGGATAGTAATACAACAGCTGCGAACAGGAAGCTTTTGCAAAAGACAACGGTTCCCGCCGAGTTTCATTATTCAAGTCCGGTTGTTGCCAAAAAAGGCTATATTTCCTCAAATTATGGTTACAGAAGAGACCCGATCAATGGATTGCACCGTTTTCACGGAGGCATAGATATTGCAGGAAAAACCGGCACTCAAATAAGTGCAATTGCCAGTGGTTTTGTCAGCTTTACCGGAAGAAAAGGTGGTTATGGAAACGTTGTCGAAATAAATCATAGCGATTCCCTAAAAAGCCGTTATGCTCACCTTAGCTCCATTCTGGTTAAAAAGGGTCAGGTTGTTCGAAAAGGGGATACAATCGGTAAAATGGGGAGCACTGGTCGGGTCACAGGTCCGCATTTACACCTCGAAGTATGGAAAAATGGAAAAACAGTTAACCCAATGCTTTATCTAAAAGACGCTTTGCGTGGCCTGAACAAGTCTTAGGGGCACTGTGGGGCATATACCCAGAGGACAGAAGACAGCAAGGTAGCCCGTATGAAGCTTCGCGGAATACGGGGATGCTACTACCGGGCAATCCCGCGTTTCGTGCCTCAACACAGGCTATCCCGAAACTTTAGACAATAAAAATAACTCATTAAGATACATAATGGTTAAGTTGTAATATAATGCGCCCAATTTTTATTTGGGAATCTACTAAATAAGGCACAAGGACTTGCAAAAGAACTTAATACCCTTATATCTGATCTGTTCCGATATACATTAGCGGGATCAAGATTGCATTATTAAATAATCCGGCGTATCCGGGGGAAAATAATTAACATGTTTGGAAAAGTTGCCAAAAAGCTTTTTGGTAGTCGCAATGACAGACTGATCAAGGCTTATACAAAAACAACAACAATTATTAATGGTTTTGAAGACAGCATGTCAAAGTTGTCTGACCAACAGCTTCAGGGAAAGACGAATGAATTTCGTGAGCGTTTAAAACAGGGCAGTTCTCTTGATGATATTTTGCCGGAAGCGTTTGCTGTCGTGCGTGAGGCAAGCAAGCGTGTTCTGGGGATGCGTCACTATGATGTGCAACTGATAGGCGGCATGGTTCTGCACGAAGGCAAAATCGCCGAAATGCGAACCGGTGAGGGTAAAACGCTGGTTGCAACACTTTCTGCCTATCTGAATGCGCTTCCGGGTGAGGGTGTGCATGTAATCACGGTGAATGATTATCTGGCGCAGCGTGATGCCGAGTGGATGTCGAAACTGTATGGTTTTCTGGGCTTGAGTACGGGCGTGATTATCAATGGTCTGGATCAGGCACAACGTCAGGCAGCTTATAACGCGGATATAACTTACGGTACAAACAATGAATTTGGCTTTGATTATCTCCGCGATAATATGGCGTTTAGCAAAGAAGAGCGGGTGCAACGCAAACTCAATTTTGCGATTGTGGATGAGGTCGATTCGATTCTGATTGATGAGGCAAGAACACCACTGATTATTTCTGGTGCCGCAGAAGATTCGTCTGAGCTGTATACCTCAATCAACAAGGTTGTTCCATTGTTAAAACGCCAGGAAGGTGGAGAAGATGAGAATGACGAGGTCAGGGTTCCTGGTGATTTTACGGTAGATGAAAAATCGAAGCAGATTTTCTTAACAGACGAAGGGCATATAAACGCCGAGAAGCTGTTACAGGAAGCCGGAATTTTACCAGAAGGACAGGGCTTGTACGATAACGCCAGTATTTCCATACTGCATCATTTTAATGCCGCATTAAGAGCGCATAACCTGTTCCAGAATAACGTGGATTATATTGTCAGCAATGGCGAAATCGTTATTGTTGATGAATTTACCGGTCGTACCATGCCGGGAAGACGCTGGTCAGAGGGTTTGCATCAGGCAATGGAAGCCAAGGAAGGTGTAACCATTAATCCTGAAAACCAGACTATGGCATCCATTACCTTCCAGAATTATTTCCGTCTCTACGATAAACTCTCGGGAATGACCGGCACGGCTGATACCGAAGCCTTTGAATTGCAGGAAATCTATGGTCTTGAGGTGGTTGTTATTCCGGGAAATAAACCACTTGCCCGTATTGACAGCAATGATCTGGTTTACATGACCGAAGAAGAAAAATACCAGGCAATAGTAGAAGAAATTGAACACTGCCAGAAAAAAGGTCAGCCTGTGCTGGTGGGTACTGCGTCAATTGAAAGCTCTGAAATCCTGTCGAATCTGCTAAACCAGAAAAACATAAAACACGAAGTGCTAAACGCCAAACAGCATGAACGTGAAGCACACATTATCGAAAACGCCGGTCGTCCGGGCGCACTCACCATTGCAACCAATATGGCAGGTCGTGGTACTGATATTGTACTGGGTGGCTCGCTTGATGCCGAGTTAAAAGCACTCGGTGAGGATGCCACAGAAGAGCAGATCGCCAAAGTAAAAGCAGACTGGCAAAAACGCCATGATGCCGTTATTGCCGCTGGAGGCTTGCATATTATCGGTACAGAACGGCATGAGTCACGCCGTATTGATAATCAGTTGCGGGGTCGTTCGGCTCGTCAGGGTGACCCTGGATCATCGCGTTTCTTCCTATCTCTTGAAGATAATCTGATGCGAATTTTTGCTTCAGATCGCGTTAAGGCGATTATGCAAAGACTGGGCATGGAAAAAGGTCAGGCAATTGAAGCCAAAATGGTCAGCAGGTCGATTGAAAACGCGCAACGCAAGGTAGAAGGGCATAACTTTGATATTCGTAAAAACCTGCTTGAATACGATAACGTCGCTAATGACCAGCGCAAGGTGATTTATGAACAGCGTTCAGAACTGCTTGAATCCGAGGATGTATCGGATCAGATTGAATCCTTTATTTATGATGTTGTTGAAGACATCACGAGCCGTTACATTCCGCCAGGAAGTCTCGATGAGCTTTGGGATATCGAAGGTTTAACCGAGTACTTTAAAAAAGACATGGGTCTCGATCTGGATATTCAGGGATGGCTGGATGCTGATGAAAGTCTGCACGAAGAAACCCTGCGTGAAAAAATTCAGGATGCCGTGAGTCAGGCAATCAAAGCCAAGGAAGAGCTTATTGGTGCTGAGAGTATGCGCAGTCTGGAACGTGATGTACTCTTGCATGTGCTTGATTCTCACTGGAAAGAACATCTGGCAGCAATGGATTATTTGCGTCAGAGTGTTGGCTTGCGTGGCTATGCGCAAAAAGACCCCAAGCAGGAATACAAACGTGAAGCATTTGAAATGTTTGAAGACCTGCTGGGGAAAATCAAACATGATGTGGTTGCATTTTTTACCAGGCTTGAAATTACCATGCCGGAAGAAGTTGAAGCCATAGAACAACAGCACAAGCTGGCACATGAACAGCCCACCGAACTGGAGTTCAAGCATGATGAAGCGGAATCATTAAGCGCAGGTGGTGAAGCAGAATTGCAACCCGAGGCAATGAAACCGTTTAAACGTACCGAGCAAAAGGTCGGGCGCAATGAGCCCTGTCCCTGTGGTTCAGGAAAGAAATATAAACACTGCCACGGAAAATTAAGCTAAGTACCCAGGCAACGATACGCGCGAGCATGGTAGTTGTATGATACCCATCCCCCCTGTTTTTTACATATTTTTGCGTAGTTGAGTAGTTGCGTAGGGTTGGTGTAGCCATGCGCAACCAACCGAATCTGGTTGGTTGCGTAAACTCCACCAACCCTACATACTGTCCTCTGTCCTCTGACACACCCATCCCCCCCTTTTTTTATATATTTTCGTAGACTGTGTTTCGTATCCTCAAACGCAGGCTACATATCCTTAGCATTTTTGCGTTTTATGTGCTATGAAAGCAGGTATGAATAAATTTACTGCTCTTATACCTGCTGTTCTTTTATCTTCCCTGATTGGGCTGCATTCTACTGTGCGGGCTGAAACTGGCGCTCCGGCTGATAACAGCCAGCAAATAATCAACCGTTCTGTGGATGAACTTGCGACTTCTGTGCTGAATGCACTGACTCTTGGTGCATTCATTATCTATGCACAGGATCTGGGTAAGGATCGTGACAGAATAATCGAGGGTATTGATGCCCTGGACAAGGGGGTGGATTTTTTTGTTTATCCACCTTCTGTCTACCAGGTTATTAGTGATGCAAAAACCCGCGAGAAGATTCAGTCAAAAAACAAGTCAAGATTATTCAACTCATTGAGCCAGTCTGCCAGAGTGATTTATAGCCTGGGTAAATCGTGTTTTTCACCTGATAAAATGGTGAAGGCAAAAATTATCGGCTCGCCGCTTGAAGATAAAAAACAGAAAACTGTTGCCTTTGATGCTCAATTTGGACGTTGTCCTGCTGCGCGCATTGTGCTCTCGGATGTGACGAATATTGACGGTAAATACTACTTTGCGGACATAAGCGCCGCAAAGACATCTTCAAAACTGTCTGCCACAACAACCCGGGAGGCAACACAACCAGGGCAGGGGACTGCAATTCCTTTTCAGTTTGAGGTAGCAGGTCTGTTTAAGTCCGGGGTTGCACCTGCGAAACAAAATGGCGTATGGGGCTTGATTGAGAAGCAGGCGAAATGGCTGGTGAAGCCACAGTACAAGGAAATAGGGCGCTTGTCAGAAGGTCTGATAGCGGTAGAGAAAGAGGGCAAATTTGCTTTTATTCATGCCACTCTGGATGCGCCGGGAAAACCGTTAACCCGGTTCAAATATGACAAGGCACATTATTTCTCGGATTCACTGGCGGGTGTAAAGGTGGGTGCAAAATGGGGTTTTATCAATAAGCAGGGCAAGCTGCAAATACCTCCCAAATATGAAAATATCCGTAATTTTAAGCAAGGTTTTGCCCCCGTTAGAGTCAATAAAAAGTGGGGTTATATTAATACACAGGGAAAATGGCTGGTAAAGCCGGTTTATGATGCTGCCTACAGTTTTACTGATGATGCTCTGGCGGTGGTGGTGATAAAAAATAAAAGGGGTTACATAGATACCAGGGGTCGTTTTGTGATCAAGCCTTCCTACAGACGAGTACAACGGTTTTCTGAAGGTGTGGCGCCTGTTTCCAAAAAGAAAAATAGCTGGTTTTTTATTAATAAACAAAACAAGGTGCTGTTTCCAAAGCAGTTTTCTCAGGTCAGAATTTTTTCTGAGGGCATCACAGCCGTTATGAATAATGATAAAAAATGGGGCTATATTGACAAGACAGGTAAATTGCGAATCAATTATCAGTTTGACAGAGCCTATGATTTTAAAGAGGGACTGGCTTTGGTCAGAAAAGGCGATAAACGCGGTTTTGTCAACAAGCAGGGTGATATTGTGATCCCAATGATTTATGATGACGCCTTTCGTTTTAGTGAAGGCTTGGCTCCTGTCAAAAAAGAAGGTCTTTGGGGTTATATTCTAAAGCCTTAGACCCCTGTTTAGCCATTTCAAAGATCAAAGTAGCTGGTAATCTTGTATGTCTGTAAATTTATTTGTCCCTGACTCCCTGTTGCCTGTAAAAGGCGTTCGCCTGAGTAGTATTGAAGCCAATCTGCGTTATAAAAACAGGGATGACTTGACCCTGATTGAGGTTGCCGAAGGTTCAAGTGTCGCAGGTGTTTTTACCCAAAGTGCCTTTAGTGCCGCGCCGGTTCTGCTGTGTCGTGAACATCTGCAACAAACCGATGGTATCCGTTATCTGCTGATTAATGCCGGCAATGCCAATGCGGCTACGGGTGAAGAAGGCTTGACTTCGGCGCGCATGATCTGTGCTGAAATTGCTGAAGAAACCATGACAGCACTCAACAGTGTATTGCCGTTCTCAACAGGGGTGATTGGCGAACAATTGCCTTACTGGAAAATAGTTGAGCAAATACCCGCATTAATTGATGCTCTCGCTGAAGATAACTGGATCAGGGCAGCCAACGCCATTCTGACGACAGATACAAGCATGAAGGCGATCAGCAAGTCTTTGGAGGTGGATGGCAAAACAGTCACCATTACCGGAATGACCAAAGGTGCAGGCATGATCGAGCCCAATATGGCAACCATGCTGGCATTTATAGCAACCGATGCCGAAATTCAGAATGCGCAGTTGCAGGAGATTTTAAATGCTGCGGTACGCGATTCCTTCAATAGCATTACTGTTGACAGTGATACCTCGACCAATGATTCACTGATTCTTATGGCGACGGGCAAATCAGGCGTTGCGCTGGATGACACTAATCAGTCGCAAATCATTGCTGCAATCAATGCAGTTTGCCAACATTTGGCGCAGTCAATTATTCGTGATGCAGAAGGTGCGACGAAATTTGTCACGATTAAAGTTGAAGCAGCCCCCGATTATGCCTATGCCAGGGAAATTGCCTATTCAGTCGCGCGTTCTCCCCTGGTAAAAACAGCCTTCTTTGCCAGCGATCCCAACTGGGGGCGTTTGGTAATGGCGATAGGAAAAGCACCGGTAAAAAATCTGGATGTAAGCAAGCTGGCATTATGGCTGGGTGAAACCCAACTTCTGCAAAATGGAGAGCCTCTGGAAACTTATACTGAAGATCAGGGACAAAAGGAAATGGACAAGGACGAGATCAGCGTTGTAATCCGGCTAAATGCAGGAAATGCCAGCGCGACTGTGTGGACATCGGATTTATCGCATGAGTATGTAAGCATTAATGCCGAATACAGAAGCTAAGAGCTAAAACAAGAGTATAAACAATGACAACCCATCCCCCCCTTTTTTTATATATTTTTGCCTTAATCGCTTTCTTCACGGGTACACAAGTATCCGCGCTGGATTGTAATGCAGTGCGGGCGAAATATCATTGCCCGGCACAGAAACACAAGCTGCATTTAAGTTTTGATGACGGTGTTGGAAGTGTCACGCCCAAAATACTTGATATATTAAAGCGTGAGAAAATCAAGGCAACCTTTCTGATTCTGGGTAACAAAATCGACTGCAAAAAATACAAGGCAGGCAGTAAATCTTTGGCGCTTTGCAAACAGCGTTTGAATACACTCAAACGCATCAAGCGTGAAGGACATGATATTGGCTCGCATAGCTATGAACACTATCATCACAGCAAACTGAATCCGGCGCAATTAAGAAATACCATCGTGCGTTCCAAAATCTTGCTGGCAGCATACTTTACCACGGAGCCTGCCATCTTTAGACTGCCTTATGGGGATGGCTGGTTTAATCAAAAAAAAGCACCACAGGTTATGAAGGCACTGAAAAAAGAAGGCTTTGAACACCTCGGCTGGGAAATGACGGCGTATGACTGGAATGAAAAATATCAGCATGGCGACCTGATTCTGGATAATGTTATGAAGCAGATGTGTGGTGGTAAAGGTCGCAACGGTGTCGTTCTGTTTCATGATGGCGTATTTGAAAATGAGCATGAAGGACGCATTTTCACAGCCAATAACCTGGCTCGCTGGATTCCGCAAATGCGTTGTGCTGCTGACTTTGTGCCCTTGTCATACTTTAAAAAACGCCAGTTTCATTTTAAACACTGAGGATTGAGGTTGAAGCGATTATGTTAGTAGAGCACGTTGCAGTGGGTATTTTAATCAATAAGGAAAAGCAGGTGTTGATTAGCCAGCGCCCCGCACACAAACACATGGGAAACAAATGGGAATTTCCTGGCGGAAAAGTCGAAGACGGGGAAAATTCGCAGGAAGCTCTCTGTCGTGAGATGCGCGAAGAACTTGGAATCATTGTCGAAGCCACCGAATTATTAACCGATGTGATCTATGATTATGGTTCAAAAAAAGTCATTCTGGACGTGTATAACATCCTGAAATGGTCTGGAGAAGCTCAGGGAATGGAAAACCAAGCCATACGCTGGGTAGAGAAAAACAGACTCGCCGAATACGACTTCCCGGAAGCAAACGAAGAAATCATTGGTCAAATATAGCCACAAGAGTAGCTGTAAACTTTGGGTACTTGCTAAATCCAAAGTCCAGATGAAAGACACGAAAAGCACGAAAATAGTGACATGATAACACCATAGGTAAGACCGGCATGCTGAAAACCTGACTAATCCGTAGGATATTAATCCGGTAGGTTGATAAGGACGGCATGCGCTGATTTCATCAAGGCTCAAAGGTACCTTTTATTTAGAAGCCGAATATACGAAAGCAAATCTATCCCCGTCAAAATGTAGTCATTGTCTTGCAAAAATGGAGGAAAGTAATCCAACATAGTGCTACGATTTTGTCGGATTACGCTTAGGCTAACCTACAAAACACAGGTTTAACCCACTACCCAGTCTTCAAGCTTTAGCAAATGCTTGATTTGATAAAACGCTTTATCATTAGAAATAAGGGTAGCGTTTACAGCAAGAGAATGCGATGCAATCAGCATATCCATTGCACTCAGTGATTTACCTTCTTTTTCACAGTTTGTTCTTAATTGCGCGTATTCATACGCGGCATCTGAATCCCAGGGTAAAATATTAATATGAGAAATAAAGGCATAAACAAGTTTTGCAAGATTATGTGCATCTGGCTTCTTTTCAATTCCTCTGCGTAATTCAGCTTCTGTAATTGCAGATATACAAACATCTGAAACAGGCGTTTGCTTGAGATGATTTTTAATGGAATTGGATTGATTTCTTAGTAAATAACTGACGGTATTCGTATCCAGCATATAACGCATTAAAACAAATCCTTTTCTATTAAAGGATCATTGTCTCTTTGGATTGTTTCTGAAATATCGAGTTGCTCAATAAGTGTAAAGAAGTCATCCCAGTTTTTTGGCTTTGTTGAGAGTAACACGTCCCCTGTTTTTGGATCTTTTGTAATAAAAACTTCATCCGTATCAAAGCGACAATTTACAGGTAGCCTGACGGCCTGACTTCTGCCGTTCATAAAGAGTTTTGCTGTTTGGGTCATGATTGCCTCCTTGTGGTATATACCAATAGTATATTACAGATAGGTGCATCAAAGAAACAAAGAAAGAGTTTACTTTTATTAATTTCTATTCCTTTATAAATATTGCTTCAATTATCTATCATAACCTCTCAGCGTTACTCCGCGTTACTTAAACTGAACGACTGGAATCAGTGTCTCTATGCTGTTTTGAACTCCAAAACTTGAGTTTTAAGCAAATCCTAATCCGGTTTAACCTGAGTT
>JALVDQ010000155.1 GCA_027008885.1 Thiotrichaceae bacterium
TATCAAGAGAGGCGAATAGTCGCTCTATTTAACGAACTTGATAAGCTCAGATTATGATGATTGTGGGATTTGCAGTCAATTTCTAGTTCTTGGACAGGCTCCTGGGAGAGGAGAATACTATGAGTCATTTAAAATTGGTTATTGGTAATAAAAATTACTCCACCTGGTCATTGCGACCCTGGTTCTTTATGAAGAATCTGGGAGTGGATTTTGAAGAAGAGCTGGTTTTTCTGTTTGAAGCGGATACCAGTAAAAATCTCGAAAATTATCAATCAAATGAGAAGGTTCCTGTACTGATTGAAGGTGATCTGCAAGTCTGGGATTCACTTGCCATTATAGAAACCATCGCTGACAGGTTTCCTGAAAAGCGGGGCTTGCCCGCAGACCCTGTAGCGAGAGCTGTTGCCCGAACAGTCTCTGCCGAAATGCATTCCAGTTTTTTTGCCTTGAGGGATGCTTTGCCCATGAATCTGCGCAAGCATTTTCCCGATTACCGCATTACGGCAGATGTGCAATCGGATATTGAGCGTATCTGCTGGCTCTGGGATTATTGCCGGAGTCATGCAAGCGCGCCTGGTCAATGGCTTTTGGGTGAGTTTAGTGGTGCCGACGCAATGTTTGCGCCTGTGGTGATGCGTTTTCTTGGATATGATGTCAAACTGTCAGGATTTGCAGCCGAATATGTTGATTTTGTGTATAAAAATGAGTATATGCAGGAATGGATTGAAGACAGTAAATCTGAAACTCAAATTATTTTGCAAGATGAAGTAACAGATTAAGGCTGCAGCAATAAAAACCAGGGGATACAATGAAGAACAGGCACATAGATTTCTTTCGTGAAGCAGCACCATATATCCATTTGCACAGTGGCAAAACATTTGTCATTGCCTTTGCCGGAAAGGTGATAGAAGACGACTCGTTCTATCGCATTATTCAGGATATTGCGATTTTATCTGCGCTGGGCGCTCGCATTGTTCTGGTTTTTGGTGCCCGTTCCCAGGTTGACAAACACTTGCATTCAATCAACCATAAAATACAGCTTGTCAATGATATGCGGGTGACTGATGAGGTAACCTTGAGCATTGCCAAAGAAACCATCGGTGCACTCAGAATCGAAATTGAAAACAGGCTGAGTCATGCGCTCAGCACTCCGCCTGTTATCAATGAAAGTCTGGGGGTTATTTCTGGTAACTTTGTAACGGCAAAGCCCTATGGTATTCATAATGGTACTGATTACCAACATACGGGTACGGTACGAAAAATTAATGCCAGGCTGATTCAGCAATTAATTGATTCAGGAAATATTGTGCTGGTATCGTCACTGGGCTTTTCTCCAACGGGGGAAATATTTAATTTGCGCTATGAAGATGTTGCTAGTTTTACCGCCAAGGCACTACAGGCAGACAAGCTCATTTTTATTCATGCAGATGCTGCAACACCAACCACAGACGTTGACTTGCAGCATATTGACGAATTTATCCAGACCCATCCGGAGCAACAGCGTTTGCTCATGCACATTAAAAAAGCACTGCAAAACGGGGTTCAACGGGTGCATCTGGTCAGTACAGAAACCCCGGATGGACTGTTTCTGGAGCTTTACACACGCGATGGCATAGGCACGATGTTTAATGCCAGCCTGTATGAAAATAGCCGCAAAGCCAAAATAGAGGATGTGAGTGGCATCATAGAGCTGATTGAACCACTGGAAAAAAGTGGTGTATTGATCAAACGCTCAAGAGAGCAGTTAGAACTTGAAATTGACAAATTCAGCATTATCGAGCGAGATGGAAAAATAATTGCCTGTGCCGCGCTTTATCCTCTGCTCGATAAAAAAATGGGCGAGCTTGCGTGCTTGGCGGTGCATCCTGATTATAAGGGCGGAGAGCGGGGTGACAGGTTGCTAAAACTGATTACCTGCGAAGCTTTGGAGAAACACCTGACAAAATTATTTGTATTAACAACACAGTCGATAGACTGGTTTAAGGAACGCGGTTTTCAGACGGGTGAAATCAATGATTTGCCTGAAAAGAAAAAAGCACTGTATAACTTTCAGCGCAACTCGAAAATTCTAATTAAGGACTTGTGAGATGCATCTTCAGGGCTTCTTAAATGACTCCAGAAAATATTCTTAACTATATAAAAATCAATGAAAATATAAGTACCTCAGGACAGCCGTCACCTGCCCAGTTTGAGGTAATTGCGAAACATGGCTTTGCATCTGTTCTAAACCTTGCCATGCCGGACTCAACAAATGCGCTTCCTGACGAAGGCGGTTTTGTGACAGAGCAGGGAATGAATTATTTTCATATTCCGGTTCCCTTTGATGCCCCAACGGTTGAGCATCTGCGATTATTTATTAATCTTGTGAAGATTCTTGCAGATGAAAAGGTTTGGGTGCATTGCGCTTTGAATTATCGTGTCTCGGCTTTTATGTATCATTATCAGAGATCTGTTTTAAATATTCCCGTTGAAAAACGGGTTGCAATGCTGCAAAGCTGGGAGCCAGATTCTGTCTGGGCAGAATTTTTAAAAATAACACCTTAGGTTACTAAAACTCGGCAATAATATTGGTTGCATTTAAAGGAAGTTCTTTTGCCTTATTGACATCCACCGGTTTGGATAGCAAAAAGCCCTGGGCTAAATCAGCGCCCAGTATGCGGATAAGTGCGAGTTGCTCTGTTGTTTCAACACCTTCTACCACAGCGGATAAATCCAGCCTTTTGATTAGTGTAATCGCACTTTCAAGGATTGTTTTATTGCCTGATGAAGCTGCCAATAACAGGCTGCGGTCAATTTTTACGGTATCAAATGGCAGCATGGAGAGACGGGAAAGGGAGGAATAGCCAGTACCAAAATCATCCATGGCAATAGAAAAACCAATTTCTTTTAGCTTCTTTAACGATTGCAGTAAATGTTCCGCTGGTATGTCCTGATCTTCAAGCACTTCGATACAAAATCGCTCAGGTGGAAGTTCTGTTGCTTTAAAACTGTGAAGAAAATCATCCAATATTTTTGCATTATCAAGCATATAGGATGGCAAATTAATATTTATCGTTACCCTGGGCAGACTTTGGTAGTTTCTGGCTATCATACTTATGCATATTTTGGTTAATGGTGTTAAAAGCCCATAAGCCTGTGCCTGTTCAAGGAATTGTCCGGGGAGAAGGATACCGTTTTCTTCAGATTCTATACGAATCAATAATTCCATTGCGCTTAAAGAGCCATTTTCTATGTTATAGATTGGTTGAAAATGAACTGGTAAGTAATTTTGATCTATGGATTTTTGCAGAATTTCTCTTAGTTTACATCGTGGCAAATTATTATTCGAACTTTTAAAATAAATAGAGTAGTTACTGCGTTTTAATCTGGCGAATGACAGTGCTTCTTCTGCCTGGCGGACTAGCCGCTGTGGTTCAATTGGTGTTTTACTGTGACTAACACCAAAGGTTAAGGGTACTGCAATTCGCTGTCCTGAAACATAATCCCAGATCCCCAGCCTTTTTTGAATATCTTTGATCAGGACATGAATATCTTTATTTGCAATCTGGTATACGATAATAAACACATCAGTCCCCACTCTTGCAGCAATAAGTGTCTCCGGCAGTTTTTTTAATCTTTGCGCCAGGCTGATTAGTACATTATCTCCAAAACTCCGTCCGTACAGGTCATTTATTGATCTAAAATCATCAATATTTATCGCAACAGCCAGCATATTCTCAAGACGATAAGACTCTATTTTTTCCAGGGTTCCGTGATAATTAGGCAAGAGGGTTAAAGGGTCTGTATAGGCAAGCTGCTTTAGATTGCGCCCCTGTTCCTGATATTTTTTGATAATTAGAATTAAACGCCAGATTACAATACTGCTTAGCAGCAGGCTGCTGAAAGCAATGATTTTTGTATCAATAGATTTTTGATCAAATTGCCAGCGTGTTAATATACTTAATGGAATCACACTCACAGCCGCAACAGCGGATATCCACATCAATGTAGAACCGAGAGCATAAGAATATTTTGATTCAGAGTAGAGTGAAATATCTTCAACAAAAGCAAAAAACAGGATAAAAACACCAGCCAGATGGTAAATGCTGGCAGAAATTTCAGGCTTCACATCAATCAGATCAAGACTTGCAAAAAGATCAATGCCAAAATGAATGATAACCAGCAGGATTGAAATTGAGAAAATAATATTCTGCAACACTATATTTTTTAGAACAAAATGAATAATTATCGAAACTATCAGCAAGATGCTGGCAAACAGAATTTTTGCAATAAGTAACTTCTGTGCGGTATCCAGGGCTAATATCTCATCCAGGATTTCGGGTGAAACCAGCAAGGTAAAGATTGTCACAGAGAGAATCAGGAGACTCAGATCAGTTGTCAGCCCGTTGAGTCGGAATTTCTTCTCAAAAAGAAGCATAACTGACAATCCAAAGGTACTGATAAGCACGATGCCGGATTGCTCAATAGAAAAGGGGATTATCTGGTTAATTTCAGTGGCAAAAAAACCAATTTCCTGAATGATAATAGAGACCTTGATAAGAATAACGCCAAGAAACAGGGAACCCCAGGATAACATTGAACGATGGTTTACAATGAGCTGGTAACCAAACCCAAACAAGGTGAGAAACAGAATCGAAATATTGGCTAAATGATAGCTTAGTGAGTTTTCAAAAAAAATAATAGAAACCGAAAGGGTAAAATCCAGCAGCACAAACAACTGCCAAAATACGGGCAGTCCGTTTTTCTCCAGGTAATTTGATAGCTTTTTTATTATCATTATTAGTAGCTCACGCGATTATTAGCTTGCGCAGATTATTGGCTTGCGTGATTATTTGCTTGTGCCATGTAATTAATACCCGCTGGCTCAGCTCAGGGGCTATACAATGAACGCAATGCAAGGGGTTTCTGCTATTGGGTTTCTGTCATTCTATAATAATATGAACAGAATTATGTATTTTTCAGATAAACAGGCTCCTGGGAGTCAATCCGAAAACTAGAAATTGACTGCAAATCCCACAATCATCATAATCTGAGCTTATCAAGTTCGTTAAATAGAGCGACTATTCGCCTCTCTTGATAAACTCACCTTATAACAATTCTGAAATTTTCGTTTCAATCCCAGTTCTCGGACAGGCTCCTAGTTTTTTCTCTTCCTGTTTTTGTTTCCTTTTTTCCCTTTCTTTTTGCGTGCCGGGCGTTGTTCCTCACCACTATCAGGTAGTACAAAGTCTATCTTGCGATCATCAAGATCTACTCTTGCTACAACAATTTCAATTGGATCACCGAGACGATAGGTTTTGCCTGAATTTTCACCTGTCAGCATGTGACGTGCTGCATCAAAGTGATAGTAATCACTTTTCAGGGCTGTGACATGCACAAGTCCTTCAACAAAAATATCATTCAGCTCTACAAACAAGCCGAAGTTTGTTACGGTGGAAATTATTCCAGGGAAGCTTTCGCCTACCTTGTCGAGCATGTATTCTGCCTTTAGCCATGCCATCACATCACGACTGGCATCGTCTGCGCGCTGTTCGCACATTGAGCAATGCTCTCCTAATGCTTTCATATCCGCGTAGCTGTAGTGATAGCCCTGTGCATTGCCATTTTCAATGATGTATAAAATGGCACGATGTACCAAAAGATCGGGATAACGGCGAATCGGAGAAGTAAAGTGAGCGTAGTCCTTGCGCCCCAGCCCAAAATGTCCCGATTTCTCGGGATGATCCTTGTCCACTGGTGCGTATTGCGCGCGACTCATGGAGCGTAACAGCACGGTCTGGATCAGGCGGGCATCAGGACGATCCTTGACGCTTGCCAACAAGCTGGCGTAATCAGCTGGTTGCGGGTCATCTCCGCCACCTAATGTCAGCCCCAAACCGGATAAAAACTCATGCACTTTAGCCAGTTTCTCGCTGTCCGGACCATGATGAATGCGATGCAGCGCAGGGATTTTATGTCGTTTCAGAAAGTGTGCAGCACATACATTGGCGTTAATCATGCACTCTTCTATGATTTTGTGTGCATCGTTTCTTTGCGTAGGAACGATGGCTTCAATTTTGCGGTCTTCACCAAAAATTATGCGTGTTTCCTGTGTGTCAAAGTCAATGGAGCCACGCCGCTCGCGCGCTTTTCTCAGTGATTTGTATAATTCGTAAAGATCATCAAGATGTTGAATGATTCTGGCATGACGACGACGCAGGTTTTTGTTCTTGTCAACGACCATTGCAGCCACTTTGTCATAAGTCAGACGTGCGGCTGAATGCATTACCGCACTCATAAACTGGTAGCTGAGCATTTCACCATCAGGATCAATCATGATCTCGCAGACCATGCAAAGGCGGTCTACTTTGGGATTAAGTGAACACAATCCATTGGAGAGTTTTTCAGGTAGCATCGGAATCACTTCGGCAGGGAAGTAAACCGACGTGCCTCGATTCCAGGCTTCCTTGTCAAGTGCGCTACCAATGGGGACATAGTGTGATACGTCTGCGATGGCAACAATCAGTTTCCAGTTGCCATCCGCTGTTTTCTCGCAGTAAACGGCATCGTCGAAATCACGCGAATCTTCGCCGTCTATCGTCACCAGAGGCACTTTGCGCAGGTCAACGCGGTCTTTTTTATCACGCTGCAATACCCGCTTGCTGAGTGCTTCTGCCTCTTTGATTACCTCTTCCGGCCAGATATGGGGCAGCTCATGGGAGCGCAGTGCAATATCAATTTCCATGCCGGGAGCCATATGATCTCCCAGTGTTTCAATGATTTTGCCAATGGGCTGGTGTCGGGAAGTCGGGTATTCGACGATTCGGGCAGTGACTATCTGACCATTTTCGGCATTGCCACTGCTTTCAGGCGGGATAAGAATATCCTGTGTAATGCGTGAATTATCGGGTGTTACAAAACCGATTCCACCCTCGACAAAATAGCGACCGACGATGGTTTCTGTTTTGTGTTCGAGGATTTCAACAATGGCGCCTTCGCGTCTGCCCTTGCGATCAATGCCTGTTACACTGGCGAGAACAATATCGCCATGCAGGATTTTACGCATCTGTTTTGCATGCAGATAAAGGTCATCGCTGCCATCATCAGGAATAAGGAAGCCAAAACCATCCGGGTGTCCGCTCACATGACCTTTAACCAGATCCGCTTTGCTGACAGGCACATATTTGCGACTGCGGTTATAGATTATCTGTCCATCACGCTCCATAGCGCGTAGACGATACTTCATGGCGTCAAGGTCTTGTGGTTCCTGCAAGCCGAGTTTGTCTGCCAGCTCACGAAAAGAAATGGGCGCGCCATTTTTTTCCATGACTTCAAGCATCAGCTCACGACTGGGAATAGGGCGACCATATTTTTTGGCTTCGCGTTCTATATGAGGGTCTTTATATTTCATGGGCGCCTATTCTACCCTGTTTTTTATTTTTTATAAGATATAAAAAACCGTAAAGCGGAAGTTTTGTGAAATATATCACAGAAATATGGATTACAGCTTGTGATAATGCACAAACAGGCTTGCTGGTTCTGTTGCAGAGCGGAGAGGATTCTATACTGCAAGAATAAATGGATAGAAAAAATTAAAGGGTTGCTGTCGGAGATACCCCTGTCAACGAAGCACCGTAATGAAAAATATCCAGAGCAAGCCTGTTATTTCAAGCCTGTCTTTCGAACTACCCGGATTTACAACAGTCTCGTCGGGTTAGCACCAGCGTAACCCGACAGGCTTATGCTTTGGCTTCTGGCAGTTTTACCTGAATGCTTAATTCGCGCAGCTGCTTGCGTGGTACTTCAGCAGGGGCGTCGGTTAGCAGGCAGGCGGCTGTTTGTGTCTTGGGGAAAGCGATAACGTCGCGGATGGATTCGGTCTGGGTCATTAGCATCACGAGACGATCCAGTCCAAATGCCAGACCACCGAGGGGTGGACAACCAAACTTGAGTGCCTTGAGGAGGAAGCCGAATTTGTCATTGGCTTCCTGTTCGTCGATACCGAGTATTTCAAAGGTAGCAGATTGCATTTCTGGCTGGTGGATACGAATTGAGCCACCACCAACTTCATAGCCGTTTATGACCATATCATAGGCATCCGAGAGTGCTGCCCCCGGATTTTCGCGTAGTTCTTCAACCGAGCAGGTGGGCGCAGTGAAGGGGTGATGCAGTGCTTGCCAGCGATCTTCCTTTTCATCCCGTTCAAACATGGGGAAGTCTACAATCCACAGTGCTGCCCAGTCGCCTTCCAGCAATTCAAGGTCTTTGGCAAGTTCTTCACGCAATGCGCCGAGTGCGTCATTGACGATTTTTTCCTTGTCTGCACCAAAGAAAACCAGATCGCCATCTGCTGCGCCGACTTTTGTCATAATGTCCATAGCGACGGCATCAGGCAGGAATTTGAGAATAGGGGATTGCAGCCCTTCAACACCTTTTTGCAGCTCATTCACCTTGATGTATGCCAACCCGCGTGCACCATAACGGCTAACAAATTTTGTATAGTTATCAATGTCTTTGCGCGACAACTTGGAACCGCCAGGAACACGCAGGGCAGCCACGCGACTGCCTTCATCATTGGCAGGACCGGAGAAAACCTTGAAATCAACATCTTTCATCTGTTCGCTGACTTCAACCAGAATCAGCGGATTACGCATATCGGGTTTGTCTGAGCCATAGTTGTGCATGGCATCGGCATAGCTCATGCGGGGCAGGGGGTTGGGCAGGTCAATGCCGCGTGTTTCTTTGAACAGCTTGCGGATCATGTTTTCCATCATTTCCATGACATCGTTGCTTTTAACGAATGCCATTTCGATGTCCACCTGGGTAAACTCGGGCTGGCGGTCGGCGCGTAAATCTTCATCACGGAAACAGCGCGCAATCTGGTAATAACGGTCAATGCCACCCATCATCAGCATTTGCTTGAAAAGCTGCGGTGACTGGGGCAGGGCAAAGAAATTGCCCGGGTGGGTGCGACTCGGTACCAGATAATCACGCGCACCTTCAGGCGTTGCCCTGGTCATAATTGGTGTTTCGATTTCGAGAAAATCATTGTCTTCCAGATAATGACGCATTACCGAGGTCATTTTGGCGCGGGTTTTGATGCGCTCCTGCATTTCAGGGCGGCGCAAATCCACATAGCGGTATTTCAGGCGAACATCTTCGTTGACATCATCATCAAGCTGAAACGGTGGTGTCTCAGATGCGCTGAGTGTTTCGAGTTCCAGCCCATAGACTTCGATCTTGCCACTGGTGATATTATCGTTTGTCATGCCTTCCGGGCGATTACGCACCTTTCCGCGAACACGCAAAATATGCTCATTGCGAATGGTTTCGGCAATGGCGAACATATCCTTGTCTTCAGGATCGAAAACCACTTGCACCAGACCTTCTGAATCACGCAGGTCAACAAAAATAACGCCCCCGTGATCACGCCGGCGATTAACCCAGCCACATAAGGTAACTTCCTGATCAAGGAGTGTTTCATCAACTAATCCACAACGGTGTGTGCGCATAATAAAGCCCAAAAATTTGATAAATTAAACAGAAGCGGAATATTAAGCGTTGCAAAGATTTGGTGCAAGGACTGAATACCCATCCCCCCCTTTTTTTACATATTTTTGCGTAGCCTCTATTGAGGAATAAAGCACGAGAGCGATGTTAATATCACACCATCCCGCGTTTCATGCCCTCAATGCAGGCTATATGCTCTCTCTCCTCTGTCTCCTGTCCTCTGTCTTCTGCTACCCATCCCCCTACTTTTTGATATATTTTTAGTCACAACATACCAATTGCCTTGAGCATAATAAACACTTCCCAGAGATTATTTCCATTGCTTCCTGAAAGGTAAACCGGTTTGGTTACACCATGAAACTTTTTCTTGTGTGAGGCATTGCCCTGAAAGGGATACAAAAAATTCAGGCGCTGGAAAGCATACCAGAATGCCTTGCGGGTAAAGCGGTGAAAGCCGGGTAATTCCCACAACTGCCTTTCGTGCAGCTTCAATGGTGACATGCCAAGCCCGATGTAGTCGATACCTTCTTTTTTGAAAACCTCGATCGCAGCCAGAATAATTGAGGCACTGGTGCCATGTGGTGCATCATCAGAAATGCGGTCGATATTATGATAATAGGCGATAATTTTACCGTCTGAATAGATTGGATCGAAAACTGCAAAACCAACCAGTTTATTCTCAATAAATGCCATAAACTGACGCACATCGCGTTCTTTTTCCATACGCAGGGGGCGAAACAGCAAACCAAGATTTTCACCGTGCTTATGCTTGAGCCACTGTTTTGACAGCTTCTCAATCTCCTGCTTGTCTGCATAGTCTGAAAATGACACCTCAGACACCGAAAGCCCTTCACGTTTGCATTTATTTTGCCACTGTCTCAATTTTGCCCGATATTTACCTTTGAGGTTAAAATCCTTAACTGGAATATCGGTTTCATGGGCAAATTCATTGACCTGCAGACCCAGACCTTGAAGCACCTCGGCAAATTTGCGAGAAACACCAACAAAAAGGACTTGAGGATATTTTTCAAGAAAGCGACTCGCAACCTCACGATAATGTTCGGGGGCGCAAACAGGATCACAAATGACAATCTGGCGTGGTTTTCGCGCCCACAACCAGTGCCTGTATTCACTATGCGCCACATAGCCAAGCCCATCCACAAGAAAATGCCGGATACCTGGTTCAAACCCGGTATAAGCCATACAATGACTGCCATAGGATTTGAAAAAAGCATACAAATCAGAATTATGCATATTGTTTTTAATTGTTTCCATCAGCTGCTTTCACTTGCGTTAAGCACAAAAAAGCAGCCTGAATCTGTATAATTCAGGTTTTGGAGTTCAAATCTCGTTACGCAGAGGAACACTGAGTTATTCGCAGAGAAATATCATTCCGGCTCACTTTTTTCTTGCTTGTCCTTATCTCTGTCAAGATCAAGCAAAGTTAAAGGTGCCAACTCCTGCAAGGCGCGTTCATACACACGTTTTTTAAAATAAACCACCTCTTTCGCTGGCAACCAGTAATTCACCCAGCGCCAGTTATCAAACTCTGGTGTACCATAGGCGCACAAATCCACGGATGAGTCATCACAGGTCAGTTTCAATAAAAACCAACGCTGCTTTTGACCAATACAAACCTTGCCATTTTCGCTACGGCGAATCATTTTATGGGGCAAACGATAACGCAACCAGCCTTTGGTCGAGCCGATTACGCGAACATGTTTCTTCTGCAAGCCTGTTTCTTCGTATAATTCACGAAACATTGCTTCAAGAGGTGTCTCACCTTCATCAATTCCACCCTGTGGAAATTGCCATGATGACTGTCCTATACGTTTACCCCAAAATACTTCACCGTCGCAATTGGAAAGGATGATACCTACATTAGCCCGAAAGCCTTCATCATCAATCACGACCTTCTCCAAAAAATTATTAATTGGAGTCATTTTTTCACATTGGTATCAAATCAGCAAATTATTCAGGGGATAATACGGGTATAAAGCATAAACAGATAAAAAGATCAGATAAAAAGTATAAAAAACAGGGGGGATGGGTGTGTCAGAAGACAGGGAGAGCATGTAGCCTGCGTTTTTGTATCGCAACGCAGGCTTCTGGTATTTAAGTACCCGCTCAAAACTAATCTAATAAATTAGCCCCTGTTTCTGATCTTCTTCCTTAATTATTTTGCTTACAAATCCTACAGCGCTTTACCTATGACATCGACTCCGGCAGGCGGTGTGAATGAAAATGTTTTGCCATTAATAGGTACATTGCTTCTGGTATTTAGATGCACAATGGTTTTTTGACCCAGCTTGTCAAACATATTCATTTGACGTACTGAACCATTTTTATCCAAACCGATTTCCAGTAATCTAAAATCGTTGCTCTTTCTTCGTGGTGTCAGTCTGAACCAGTTAAAACCACCTACATGGGTTGTTATTTCCTGTACCACAAACTGCGCATCGGGAGATTGCTTGCGTGTCAGTATCGCAATAGGTGTGCCTGACATTGATTTTGCCATGGGCTTTATGGTGACCTGTTCCAGATCCTGATCATAGAGCCAGACATTCTTGCCATCTCCCACAATTACTTGTGGATCAGGTGTTTTATATACCCAGCGAAATTTTCCTGGACGATACAGATACAACAAGCCCGTTGAGTTTTGAATGACTTTTCCGTTTTTGCTGATAACCTGCTGCTTGAAGCTACCCTGCAAACTGGTTACTCTGGTGAAAAAATTGTTTAGTTGTTGTCTTGCCTGATCCTGGGCTGCTGATGCTCCTGTTGAGATAGCAATCGCCATGATTCCGAGCAGTGTTATTATTAGTCCTGTTTTTTTCATAAATCCTCGTTATTATTTAATTGCAGGCGCAA
>JALVDQ010000156.1 GCA_027008885.1 Thiotrichaceae bacterium
GATCAAACCGCTGTCAACGTTCCGCCAGAGGCGCAACACTCGATACTGGTGGTTGGTTAGACCTTACCAGACAAGGACTTTCACCCTGTAAGAAATGACAAGCTTCGCTTGTCGCACCATCCCCCCCCTTTTTTGATATATTTTCAGACAGGCTCCTAAGGCATTAGATACTTAAAGGATGTGCTTGTATCATTTGGAAAATAATCAACACCTTGATTACCATAGTTTCCAGTGAATACACCATTTCCAGCCCTATATATAACATTAAGCGCACTGGGGTAGCCTAAACTCGCTCGACTGATTTTGATTTCTGCCTTGTCCCCGTTCACATTAGAAATCATTTCACCCACATATTGCCAGGACCAGTCACTACCTGAACCGCTGTACTTCCACAGAGAACCACCATCCAGCAGATAGTCAGCACCCAGATTAGCACCAAGATTGAAGCCGCTTGCCTTGTTGCTATCAGTATCCAGATACACTTCCCAGGTCCACCAGTTAGCCGTGCTAATTGCACCATAGTTGCTATATGCAAGATACAGATTATTGCTATCATGCGCCATCCAGGTTTCCTGCCAGTCAGCTTGTGCTCCGGCAAGTGAAATGTCGTTAGCATCCACACCAAAAGATTGCAGATTGGCCCAGTCTGTTAATGAGCCATCTATGTTTATCGTAGCGGGGTTTGAGACAGTGCCCTGCGAAACAACAGTGATATTAATCGTGGCAATATTACTGTCTAGTTGTGAATCATTGGCTTTAAAAGTGAAGCTGTCAGTTCCACTGTAGCCAGCAGATGGGGTATAGGTAATATTCGGCGCTGTTCCTGATAAACTCCCGTGCGCCGGTTGTGTGACCACAACGTAACTTAATGGATCATTTTCTGCATCTGTTGCTGTTAGCGTTATCGGCAAAGATGTGCCAGTTTGCACATTTAATGACTGGGGGTTCGCAACAGGCGCAGTGTTGCCGCCATTACTTCCATCCAGATTATAACTAAAGTAAGCATTAGCCGAGTCTGGATAATAATCTACGCCAGAAGAAAACGGGCTGTTATCACCAATAAATGACAAACGTATTTGAGCCGGATTACCCAACATTTGCCGGGTAACTTTTATTTCAGCTATGTCATTGTTTACACTTGAGCTGGAACCGGCAACAAATAACCATGACCAGTTTGAGCCTGTTCCTGTGTATTTCCAGAGATTTTCTCCATTGAATAAATAGTCTGCTCCCAGATTATTATTCAACTTATACCCTGTGGCACTATTGCTATCAGTATCCAGATACACTGCCCAGGGCCACCACGTTGCGGTATTTATTGCTCCATCATTACGATAAGCCAGATAAAAGTTTTCAGTGTCATGCGCAGCCCATGCTTCTCGCCAGTCAACCTGGGAGCCTGTTCCTGCAATATCATCAGCATCAGCACCAAATGACTGTAATTGACTCCAGTCACCAAGGTTGCCATCAAGCGTAATCGCGGTATTACTGACAAAATTGGAGATTCCATTTCCGCCTGTACCTGTTTGCAATACAGTGATATTTACCGTCGCTGCGGCACTGTTTAATACGCCATCATTAGCGATAAACGTAAAAGAATCAGTCCCAACATAACCATTATCTGGTGTATAGCTGATATTTGGAGCTTGTCCTGAAAGTTGCCCATGTTGAGGCTGGGTTTCAATACTGTAGCTAAGCACTTGTCCTTCAGGATCAGTTGCTGTCAATAAAATAGACTTCACGGTATTTTTATTGGTTTCGACTGACTGACTATGGGCAGTTGGTGCAATATTGCTACTGGATGCACTCGATGTTACTTCCCAGGTTAGTTGATCTGCCCAAACATATAAGTTACCCGTTGAACGTGTACCACGAATACGCAGGCGCATTTTCTTTTGAGTTGAAATATAGGGTGCGATATTTGTGTCGATTATTTTCTCGACAAAATAATTATCTTCGTTACCCACAGTCGCTGTTTCAAATAACTCCCAGGCAGCTGTTTGATAATTATATAAATAGGCTTTTTGAGTGACATTATTTAAGGAATACTGCCCGATATACTTGATAACAATCTTACTGATGTTGGCAGGATCTTCAGCAATAGTAGTGGTTGCATACCAATCTACTACACGTTGTCCGTTTGATGATTTATAACGAATATCATAAGTATTTCCATCCAGTTGTTGAAAATTAGTAATATCATCACCATCTGGGCGGGCTGTAACAAGCGTAATATTTTCCGGATAATACTTTGCTGGCACTGTTTCAACATAAATACGAATCAGTGCATCATCGCTGTTACCATGACCATCATCAATGGCGTAACGTAACACATCTACCCCGGTAAAATGAGCCGCAGGAGTATAACGATAATTGCCGTTACCCAAGTTACTGATACTGCCTGAGGTCGCGCTAGTGACTTCAACTTGAGTAATGCTTAATGCATCGCCATCCAGATCGCCATCATTGGCAAGCAAGCTACTAACATTAAACTCCAGGGGAGTATCTATATTCGTTTGCAATCTGTCATCACCCGCAGCCGGGGTGTGGTTATGCACAGGCGTCTGGGTATTGTCAAATGACACAATCACCATTGCATATTGTGTTATCGGGATATTAAAAGATATTTCAGAGCCATTAGTTGTGTATGAAACATTGCTTTGATTAGCACCTGCTATATCAGGGTTGGTCAATTTAACACTTGCCACCTGCTTGAGTTCAGGCACTGTGTAGGTGACATTAATTGTCTGTGGTTCTACTGAAAAATTACCATTTAAACCAATGAAATTAGTAAATTGCAGTATTGCCTTTTCATCTAATCGGGATGTTTCAACATAAATACGGCGATCAGCATTGGTACTGACACTAATATTACTGCTATTACGCACTTTGCTTGCAATGGTATTGCGGGCAGAAGCGCTATTATTGACAAGATATTGCTTGCCCAGCCTTTGTGAAAAATAGCTGCATATGCCTGCGCCAAAGCTTGTTGTTTTTGAATCAGGCAGTGCGCTGTCCTTGCTAAAGCCCAATACATCCGCCAGTGCATAATTATTGCGGGGATTGCCATACTCATTTAAACCAGTAGGATTTGGACCCGTGACGATCAAATGTCCACCCTGCTGAACATATTGCCTGAGTAGATTGCTTTCGGCATCTGATATTGCCTCTACATTCGGCAGCAATATGGTTTGATAACGATTGAGTTCGTTTAAATCCGGCTTTACCAGAGCATTAAACGGTATATGCTCATGGATTAAAATCTTTATCAAGCCCCGGTATTCTGCCAGATATTTGCGTTGATAAACACTTTCATTGGCTGAGCTTGCCCACCACAGGTCATCACCTCCCGAGTCAGTGGTGGCAAACATCCCCAGTCCCGCAAACTTGTCAACATAATCACGGCTTTCTGATGAATAGAATACGCCTGTTTTTGCAGTTGATTCTGCTTTAAAAAGATAGGAAGAATAAATATCAGCCCAGTTAAACATCCGTGTTCTAAAGGTGCTGCCAACCGTGCTTGTCATTTCGGGAACTTGTAGC
>JALVDQ010000157.1 GCA_027008885.1 Thiotrichaceae bacterium
ATAGATGCTATTAGTCGGCAAGATAACCTATAGGAGCCTGTCTGAGAATAGTGAGCCTACTGCGTTTCAATCCCAGTTCTCGGACAGGCTCCTGGGTTGAGAGGGTGAAAGGCGCGTTTATCGGGAAAGCCGATTGTCACTTTGGATGAGCAAGTCGGCTTTCAGTTTTCTGGCGTGATTACAAATTTCCCTTGTAGTCAAACGGATTGATAAGTTCTACCTCAAAGTTTTTAAAATCTGTAACATTTCTTGTTATTACCGCTAATTTATTGACTTGTGCCGTTGCTGCTATCATTGCATCTTCATAGAGTGTATCGGAACAACCATGCATTAGTCTTGCCCAGGTCCGAAAAGTGATGCCATCCATTGACAGGATATTATATGTTGCGGCTACCTGGTCTAACCAATTCTCTAGTTCTTCAGCACGTTTGCTGTCTTGATCGCGTGTCAGCTCAATACCTGCCTGGATTTCAGCCAAGGTTACGACGGATAGATATAAGTCATTATCATCAACGGATTCAAGCCATGCTATTACTGCCCCGTGTGGTTTCTGACGACGTAATTCTGATACTACATTGGTGTCTAATAAGTACATATTACTCTATTTTTGTTATGGGTCGTCTATTTGCGCTGCCTCGTTTTGGGAGTGCTAACTCTCCCCGCCCTTCGCTAGATAGCAAGAGCTCTTTTAGCGATGGTTTCGCCATTTTTTGCATTTTTTTCCAAGTATCAATGGGCACCAGGACAGCGGTCTCAACACCTCTTTTTGTTACTAATTGTGGACCATCGTTTACGCAGGAGTTTAAGAACTCACTGAAACGTGCTTTTGCATCTTGTATATGCCATGTTTGCATTCTATTCTCTTTTAAATAACCAGTCTTATGACTAGCTTACTTTATATTGCAGTTAGTTACAATCGTGCAATTAAGTACCTGTCTGGGAAGAGTGAGCCTACTGCGGGGAATTGATGTTCACGTTTCGCGCACTCAACACTACATGCTCTTAAGTTAAAGTAGGGTCGGTGCAGCCATGCGGAACCGACCATTTTTAATCCCCAAATCTGGTTGGTTGCGTAAACTCCACCAACCCTACAATACCGTCTTCAGTCCTCTGTCCTCAGAAACACCCATCCCCCCTGTTTTTTATATATTTTCAATACGGGTCATTTGTCTATGCTTGCTGAAAACCCTGAGCTATAAAATATGTGAAAACAGGGGGGATGGGTTGTTGTACTACTACTGTAGTGTGGATGCAGGGTCTTTATTTGCATATTCTCGGACAGGTTCCCAGAAACCTTCCTAAACAACTTTCAGCCCAAATACATTCTGCAAAAAGAATAAGCCAATAAAGCATATAAGCCCTGCAACAAAGGGGGTTGCAACCCATCCAGCAAATATTTTGCCTAAAACATGCCATTGAATGCCTGCCGTGCCTTGCAGTATTGATATGCCGACAATTGCACCCACCACAGCCTGCGAACTTGAAACAGGAACAAGAGGAATGGTTGGCAGACCATGGCTTGATAGCCAGGCTTCCAGCCCGCGTGAAGCAAACAGGAACAGTACAATGGAGTGAGAAATTACGGTAATCAAGGCTGCCGAGGGTGAGAGTCGTCCGAGATTACCGCCGACTGTCATCATCACTCCTTTGGAATAGGTGAATACGCCAAAGGCAATCGCCAAACCACCGAGTAAAAAGAGTTGCTGCGTAGATGAGAAAACATACGGACCAATTTCCAGATCAGGAAATGGTTTTGCCGGAATAAATACACCAACCACATTGGCAATATTGTTTGCGCCTAGTGAATAAGCACCAAATGCGCCAGCCAATATCAATGCAATGCGCGTATAGGCATCGGCACTGATCAAGTGCACCTTGAGGTATTTGCTGGAGGTTTTATAGGATTTTAACAGAATGACGGCGATAATCGCCGATAATACCGGGCAGATAATCCAGGTACTTAGTATCTTGCTTAAAACACCAATATCGGTTGGATTGGATGAAAACAGGTTCCAGCCAATAATGGCTCCAACGATTGCCTGTGATGTTGAAACCGGCAATCCGGATTTGGTCATTAAAAATACCGAAGCTCCCGCAGACAATGCTGTCATAAAGGCTCCCGGCAAGGCTGAAATAGCACCCAGCTTGCCCAGTGTGTGTGAGGCTCCAGCACCTGAAATAAGCGCACCAAGAATGATAAACACCGCACAGATAATGGCAGCAGTGCGCCATTTCACCATGCGTGTCCCTACTGCGGTTCCAAATACATTGGCAGCATCATTTGCACCCAGCGCCCAGCCAAGAAACAGTCCACTTGTGAGAAAAAACAGAATCAGCGGATCCATCTAAACCGTCCTTTTTATCGCATAAATCGAAAGCCTGTCAGCAACATCTTCTGCCATATCAGCAACGCTGTCGATTTGTTCAACAAACGATTTGAGGTGTATTTTTTGTGCCAGATCCAGATCAGATGAAAAAATGTCTTTTTTCAGTGCGGTACTTAGAATATCTGCTTCTTTCTCATACAGTGTGACCTTGTGATTATAGGCAGGCACATCATGCGGGCTGCGAAAATAGGCACGTCCACTCAAGCCCAGCTCGTCCGCTGCTTTTACAACCATATTGGTAAGTTTTCTGTAACCTATGCGGTATTCCTTGGGAATTTCAGGTTTTTCGATCGAAAATGCCCAGAGCGAACCAACCATCAATGAAAATAACTGGTCAATGGTTTCAATAAGCCCCAGAACATCACCACGCGAATCAGGAATCAGGGTATTTGTATAGAGCTGTTTTTCAATATCGCGGCGTAAAAGATCCGCTTCTGATTCGAGCGCATTAAGTCGTTCAAGCCGGTTTTCAAATTCATCATTCAAGCCTTCTTTCAAATAGACACGAATGGTAAGGCGATAAACAACGGTTGTTTCCGAGAATTTGTCAAAAAAACTGTCAATTTTTTGCTCCAGTTCTCTTGTTCTTTTAAAGAGGTGAAAAGCTGATTTCATGTTATCCTTTATTTATTCTGGTTTTGGGTTAAATTTGCTGCTGCTTGCTGTCAACAAGCGGGAGAATCATTATCCGTATATGTATTTTTTGATGTCGCCAGAAGCTTGTCTGAAAATATGTATCGTAGCGGAGAAAGCTGATTTGAGCTGGATTTTTATCAATTTGAGGTGAATAATAAGTTGTTCTGTTTAACAAAATCAAGGAGCAATAGAGATAATTAAGCAAGCAAGATAAGAATGGTAGGCTTATTGTTGTGTTGTGCTGTCGTTCCCTGAAAGCAAAAAATAGCATGTTTTAGCCCGACCTGCAAAACACAGCTTTCATCCACTAGGTGGCTGTCCGAGAATAGCCAAAAATACGATTTTCAACAATTTAACAAAAATTAAGTTCTTTATTTTCAATAACTTAAAAAAATTGTTTTTGGAAAAGTTGTTAATTTCTTAGTTCTCGGACAGGCTCCTAGGAGGCTGTCCGAGAACTAAGTTTTTAAAAATTTCAATCAATATATAGTGTTTTTCGCGTTAGGAAAGCACTATATAG
>JALVDQ010000158.1 GCA_027008885.1 Thiotrichaceae bacterium
TATAAAAAAGGGGGGGATGGGTTATTTGTTTTTGCTGCTGTTAAAAAATACCAGGAACCTGTCTCAAATCAGCTTTCCCTCGCTACGACTCATATTCTCGGACAGGCTCCTAGAACCTGGGTATTTCAGGAAAAGGCAGCTCTCCATGATGCACATGCATTGCGCCGAGTTCGGCACAACGATGCAGCGTCGGGATTGCTTTTCCCGGGTTTAGCAGTGAATCCGGATCAAAGGCGTGTTTAACGGCAAAAAACTGCTTTAGCTCAGCCTCGCTAAACTGAATACACATCTGGTCTATTTTTTCGTAGCCAACACCGTGTTCTCCCGTGATCGTACCACCAACCTTTACGCTCAGCTCCAGAATATCCGCGCCAAATTTTTCAGCCGAGTGCAACTCACCTTCAATATTGGCATCGTACAGAATCAGTGGATGCAAATTGCCATCACCAGCATGAAAAACATTGGCGACACGCAAGCCATGCTTCTCGGAAAGTTCAGCAATTTTTTGCAGAACGTAGGCGATTTTATTGCGTGGAATGGTGCCATCCATGCAGTAATAATCAGCCGATATACGCCCCGCAGCAGGAAAAGCCGCTTTTCTTCCTGCCCATAAACGCGCCTGATCTTCAGGCGAAGCGGCGATCACGATTTCAACCGCGTTTTTCTGCCTGAGTAACGCCTCTACCTTGACGACCTGTTCATCCAGTTGCACTGCATTGCCATCCAGCTCGCACAGCAAAATAGCCTCGGCATCCAGTGGATAATTCGCGTGCACAAAGGCTTCAGCCGCATGAATCGCGGGTTTATCCATCATTTCCAGCCCTGCGGGTATGATTCCGCCGGAGATAATCGCGGCGACTGCATCACCCGCATCTTGCAGTGTATTGAAGGATGCCATAAGTACCTTGACCTGGTGCGGTACAGGCAGCAGTTTGACTGTAATCTCAACAATGATTCCCAGCATTCCCTCAGAGCCGGTCATCAGTGCCAGCAGGTCATAGCCGGGTGTGTCGAGTGTTTCAGAACCGAGTGTAACAACTTCACCATCAATAGTAACTATCTTGATCTGCTGAATATTATGCACCGTAAGACCGTATTTTAAGCAATGCACACCGCCCGCATTTTCAGCCACATTACCACCAATCGAACAGGCAATTTGTGAAGAGGGGTCGGGTGCGTAGTATAAACCATGGGGACGCGCTGCCTCACTAATGGCAAGATTACGCACGCCTGGCTGCACCCGTGCGCTGTGATTCTCAAGATCAATATCAAGAATTTTATTCAGGCGCGAAAGCCCCAGAATAATACCGTCTTCATGGGGTAAGGCACCACCTGACAAGCCAGTACCCGCACCCCGCGCCACAACCGGAACTTGCAGGGCAGAGCAAATACGCACGATTTTCTGTATCTGCTCGATGCTGTCAGGCAAGGCAACCGCAACTGGCAGGCGTTGGTAAGCTGACAGACCATCACATTCATAGGGCTTTAGCTGTTCCTCGTCGCTGAGCAGGTAGTCGCTGGGCAGGACTTCAGCAAGTTGTGAAACAAGCTGCTTGCGTCTGGAAGTATTTTGGCTATCTGAATTATTTGTATCTAAAGGGGACATTTCACCATTCTAACTTGAGTAAGCTTCATATACACTACCCCCTTTTGAGAATGGCGGAAAAATAAACGCAATGACAATAACTGGATCACAAGTATCAGCAATTATGCTCGGTGGCGGGGTTGGCGCATTAATGCGCTACCTGGTATCAACAAAAATCAATGAGCTTGCTGGTGTAAATTTCCCTTTGGGTACACTTGCGGTCAATCTGCTGGGTTCCTTTGTAATGGGCTTTCTGGCAATGTGGCTGGTTGAAAATCTAGGCTTGAATCCCCTCTTGCGCCTTGCCATTTTTGTTGGTTTTTTAGGCGCGTTTACCACCTTTTCGACCTTCTCAATGGAAACACTCAACCTTTTTCAGGAAGGCTTGCCACTGCGCGCCTTGTTAAATATGTTGATTAATGTAAGCTTCACAGTCATCGCCGTATGGCTGGGTGCATTTTTGGGAAAACAGGTATAAAAAATTTAATACTAAAAAGAGTAAAAAATGTTAGATATAAAACTATTAAGAAACAATCTTGAAGACGTTGCTGAGCAATTGGCACGACGTGGCTTTAAGCTGGATACAAAACAGTTCCAGGCACTGGAAGACAAACGCAAGAGCTTGCAGTCTGCAACCCAGAATTTGCAGAACGAGCGCAATACCCGTTCCAGATCCATTGGCAAGGCAAAAGCAGCAGGTGAAGATATTCAGCCCTTGCTGGCAGAAGTCGCCGACCTTGGTGACAAGCTGAAGGTAGCAGAACAGGAACTATCCGAATTACAGAGCCAGATTGATGAAATTGTAAAAGGCATTCCCAATTTGCTCCAGGATTCTGTACCCGATGGAGAAAACGAAGAGGATAATGTCGAGATCAGCCGCTGGGGAGAGCCTCCCAAATTTGATTTTGAGCCAAAGGATCACGTTGATCTGGGTGCAAGTAATGGCTGGATGGATTTTGAAGCCGCCAGCAAATTAACCGGATCACGTTTTGTGGTGATGCGTGCAGGCATGGCAAGACTACAGCGTGCCCTGACCCAGTTTATGCTGGATATACACACCGCCGAACACGGTTATCAGGAAGTTTATGTGCCCTATATGGTGAATGAGGATAGTCTCTACGGCACAGGTCAGTTGCCAAAATTTGCAGAAGACCTGTTCAAGCTGGAAGGTGAACAGAATTACTACCTGATTCCAACCGCCGAAGTGCCGGTCACAAATCTGCTTCGCGGTGAAATAATCGCGGAAGACAGCCTGCCCATGCAATATACCGCGCATACCCCCTGTTTTCGTTCTGAAGCCGGCTCCTACGGGCGCGATACACGCGGATTAATACGTCAACACCAGTTTGAAAAGGTCGAGCTATTACACTTTACCAGGGCGGAAGACTCGGATGATGCGCTCGAACGCCTGCGTCGTCATGCCGAGATTATACTGGAAAAACTGCAACTGCCTTACCGCACCATCGTGCTTTGCGCCGGTGATACCGGTTTTTCATCAAGCAAGACCTATGATCTGGAAGTCTGGCTTCCCGCACAAAATACCTACCGTGAAATATCCTCCTGCTCCAATATGAAAGACTTTCAGGCGCGCCGTATGCAGGCACGTTACCGCAACAAGGAAACAGGCAAACCGCAACTGCTGCACACACTCAACGGCTCAGGGCTGGCAGTTGGACGTACCCTGGTAGCCGTGGTCGAAAACTACCAGCAGGAAGACGGCAGTATAAAAATCCCCGAAGTATTAGTGCCTTATATGGGTGGATTAAAAATTCTGGAAGCTGCTAAAAAATAGTAAAAAACAGGGGGGATGGGTGACAGAAGACAGAAGACAGAAGACAGAAGACAGAGCCTGTGACTGAATCTTGCGACAAGCCCTTTTAACAAGCCGAGCAACGCAGGTATTAGCGGATCAGCGCTTTCGCTTGGTTGAGCGACGCCAG
>JALVDQ010000159.1 GCA_027008885.1 Thiotrichaceae bacterium
CAAGCAACCGATCTGGTTGCTTGCATAAACTCCAGCAACACTACAACTTGTCCCCGTATTCCGCAAGGCTTCATACGGGCTACGTTGCTGTCTTCTGTCTTCTGTCCTCTGTCCTCAGAAACACCCATCCCCCCTGTTTTTCACATATTTTTGCAAAGTTGCGTAGGGTTGGTGCAAGCAACCTTGCATACTGTCTTCTGCCCTCTGCAACCCAACAGAATGTCACTGCTTTGTCGGATTATAAATGAAGTATTTAATTTCCACTTCGTAAGCGTTACAATTTCCGGCTTTTAAGCCTGCGCCATGTCAACTTCATCAACAGCTTTTCTAAATCCTCTTTACCCTGACAAGCAAACCCGACAAATTGATTGGGCGCAGTTACATGGCTGTTCGCAAGATTTATTAATTGCCAATACAGCCAAAGAATACAAAGGGCTGATTCTTCTGGTAACGCCAGACAGCCACAGTGCCTATACCGCTGAAGCCAATATCAAATATTTTTCGGGGCTGCATAATATTCATATTTTCCCTGACTGGGAAACCCTGCCCTATGATGTTTTCTCCCCTCATGAAGACCTGATTTCTGATCGTTTAAAAGCACTTTACCAGCTTCAAAGCATGCAGCAGGGCGTACTGATCGTGCCTGTTTCAACCCTGATGCAACGCCTGCCACCGCTTGATTATATTCGTCAAAACAGCTTGATTCTGAAAGTTGATGATGTGCTTGATACGAGTTTGCTGCGTGAGCAACTCGAAGACTCTGGCTACCGTCATACCACGCAGGTTATGGAGCACGGTGAATACAGTACCCGTGGTTCATTGATTGATTTGTTTCCAATGGGCAGTAGCACACCCTACCGTATTGACCTGTTTGATGACACCATAGAAAGCATTCGCAGTTTTAACCCGGATGATCAACGCACCATTGAGAAACTGCAAAAAATCGAGTTATTGCCTGCGCATGAATTTCCACTAAACCCTGAAGGAATTGCCCGTTTTCGTGAGAATTACAGTGTGCAGCTCGGAGGTGATTTGGCGCGCAGCCAGATTTACGACAAAGTCACACAGGGCAATCCGCCTGCCGGTATTGAATATTATTTGCCTTTGTTTTTTGAACAAACCGCCACACTGTTTGATTATCTACCTGAAAAAACCCTGCTGATTAATACCGATGGCACACAAGCTGCGGCAGAAAGCTTTATGGCAACGGTTGATGATCGTTTTGAACAACGTCGCCATGATATAGAACGTCCGATTCTTGAGCCTGGCAAACTTTATCTGAATCCTCAACAACTACAGGAAAGAATTGATACATTACGGCGTGTGAATACACATCACTTTAAACAAGAAAAAGCGCATAACTACCCTGTCAGTATACTGCCGTCCTTGATGATTCAGGGGCGTTCGGAAGATCCTCTGATTTTGCTGAAACAGTTTTTATCTGCCTTTGCCGCAGAAAAGCAAGGCAGAATCCTGTTTACGGCGGATTCCGCAGGGCGCCGCGAAAATCTCATGGGATTACTTCGGGATAATGCTTATTCTCCCGCGACGGTAGCCAGCTGGCAGGAATTTTTGGATTCTGACAATCCGTTTTCACTTGGCGTCGCGCCTATGGAAAAAGGCTTGTGGATTAAAGCTGATGACGGCGGCGAACCGCTGGCAATTATTCCTGAAAGTATGCTGTTTGGGCAGCAGGTACAGCAAAAGCGCCGCCGTCAAAAAACTACCCGTGATGCAGATACCATTATACGCAATCTCACAGATCTGAATGAAGGTGATCCTGTGGTGCATGAGGAACATGGCGTGGGACGTTATCAAGGGATGCAGAAACTTACCACCGCTGGTATCGAACAGGAATTTATCACGCTGGAATACGCCAAAAAAGCCAAACTGTATGTGCCGGTTGCCTCATTGCACCTGATTAGCCGCTACACTGGCGTAAGCGCAGAACATGCACCCCTGCATACACTCGGTACGGATCACTGGGACAAGGTGCGCAAAAAAGCAGCACAGAAAGCACATGATGTCGCTGCCGAGCTGCTGGAAATCCATGCGCGTCGTGCCGCGCAGAAAGGTCATGCCTTCCCTTTCAATGAAATTGAATACCTTGCCTTTGCGGATACCTTTCCCTTTGAGGAGACACCCGATCAGGCAGCCGCCATTGGAGCGGTTATTAAAGACATGATCTCGGATCAGCCCATGGATCGAGTTACCTGCGGAGATGTCGGCTTTGGTAAAACAGAAGTTGCCATGCGTGCTACCTTTGTCGCAGCCAATGCGGGCAAGCAGGTTGCGCTAATCGCACCAACCACCCTGCTGGTGCAGCAGCATACCAAAAATTTTGAAGATCGTTTTGCAGACTGGCCATTTAAAATAGATTCATTATCGCGTTTTAAAACACCCAAACAAACCAGAGAAACACTGGCAAATCTGGCATCTGGCAAGATTGATATTGTGATTGGTACACACAGGCTGCTGCAAAAAGATGTGAATTTTAAAGATCTGGGGTTGGTCATTGTCGATGAGGAACACCGCTTTGGTGTACGCCACAAAGAACAACTAAAAAAGATGCGTGCCAATGTTGATTTGCTTACACTCACTGCCACACCGATCCCCCGAACTTTAAATATGTCACTCGCAGGCTTGCGTGATTTGTCTATTATCGCTACCCCACCAACACAGCGTCATTCGATTAAGACCTTTGTGAATGAATGGGATAAGGCACTGGTTCAGGAAGCCTGCGCGCGTGAACTGGCGCGTGGCGGACAGATTTATTTTCTGCACAATGAAGTGAAAACAATCCAGAAAATGACTGATGACCTGCAAATGATTTTACCGCATACCAAAATCCGCTTTGCACATGGTCAAATGCCAGAAAAAGAGCTGGAAAGCATAATGAGTGATTTTTATCATCAACGCTTTCAGGTGTTAGTGGCAACAACAATTATCGAAAGCGGTATTGACGTACCTACCGCAAATACCATTATTATTAACCGTGCGGACAAACTGGGTCTGGCACAACTGCATCAAATACGCGGGCGTGTTGGGCGCTCACACCATAAAGCCTATGCCTATCTCATTATTCCGAGCAAAAAAAGCATCACAGCCGATGCCAAAAAACGTCTGGAAGCAATTGAATCACTGGAAGATTTAGGTGTGGGCTTTACCCTGGCATCGCATGATCTGGAAATACGCGGCGCTGGTGAATTATTGGGTGATGATCAAAGCGGGCAGATTCAGGAGGTTGGCTTTAGCCTGTATAACGACTTGCTGGAGCGCGCTGTCAAGGCACTCAAATCAGGCAAACTGCCAGAACTGGATAAATCAGAAACACGCACAAGCGTTGATCTTGGTGTGCCTGCGCTCATCCCGGATGATTATCTACCCGATGTGCATAACCGCCTGATTATGTATAAACGCATTGCCAGCGCAGAAGATAAGGAAGCCTTGCGCGATCTTAAAGTTGAAATGATTGACCGTTTTGGCTTATTGCCTGAAGCAGTCAATAAT
>JALVDQ010000160.1 GCA_027008885.1 Thiotrichaceae bacterium
AAATACGAATTTGAGAAAATATTCCCCGGCTGTCGCTTACTCGATATTCACGAATACCTGTTAGAAAAAGATGTAAAAATAGGGGGGGTGGGTAGTAATGAAAGTAGCGCAGGCAAAAAATACATCTACCATGATCCCTGCCATACGCCAGTGAAAAACTATGATCCCAGCAAACTCACCTCAGAACTGATGGGGCAAGAAGTTTTACTGACAGATCGCTGTTGTGGCGAAGCAGGTACATTCGCCGTTAGTCGCCCGGATATTGCCAGCCAGCTACGCTTTAGAAAACAGGAAAGCCTCAAGGAGGCAAGCCAAATGCAATTGCAAGGCGAGCCTGTGAAAAATGGCAATGTCAAAATACTCACCAACTGCCCCGCCTGCCAACAAGGGCTATCACGCTATGCGGATGATACCGGCATGGATACCGACTACATCGTGGTTGAAATGATAAAAGAATTACATGGCGAGAAATGGCAGACTGAATTTGTTGAAAAAATCATAAATGGCGGGATTGAGAAAGTGCTGTTGTAATTAGTGCTTGTGCTATAATTTTGAAAATATGTAGGTTGGATTAGCGTAGCGTAATCCAGCATAGCCCGTAATATAGTGCCATGATTTTTGTCGGATTACGCTCAGGCTAATCCGACCTACAAAACACTACCGAATATTGGAATAAACAATGTCATCTACAGCAGAAGATCTTTACAAAAACAAGAAATTAAGTGTTGAAGAATATTTCGCGCTTGAAGAAGAACTGAACCAGAAATTCGAGTACGTCGATGGTGAAATCTTTGATATGACGGGTGGAACGGTTAATCATAGTCTGATTTCAACCAATCTAACAACCGCCTTGAGTATTTTGTTTCGTGATCAGCCTTGCATTGTTTTTAATTCTGATGCAAAACTTCAGATAGAATCAATGCAAAACTACTTTTATCCTGACGCAATGGTGCTTTGCGAAGCAGGAAAAATAGATAAAAAGTTTGTTCAGCACCCACAAATTATCGTTGAAGTGCTGTCATCCTCAACCGAAGACTATGATCACGGCAAAAAGTTTGCTTTTTATCGCAGCATAGAAGCACTTCAAGTTTATATTATGCTGCATCAGGATCAGCCTTTGGCAGAAGTATATCAGCGCAATGCCGATAATAGCTGGCTTTTAAAAGAATACACCGGACTGGAAGAGCAGCTTCCTGTTGCAGATAAGCTGTCCCTGAAAATGAGTGACTTGTATCGTCAGGTTGATTTTGATCTGTAGCTTTGCACAATCTCAGCAATAACCAACACTCAACAAGCTTCTCGTGTTTTGTTCCTCAACACAGGTCACAATACTAAAGTGTTACAAGAGTAGATGCATTGATAACTAATTAAATAACTGAGAATGTGTCCCAGCTCTTAATAAGATAATTTCGTCGGCTTCAATATTTAGCAGATAAATAATTAACATATCGCCGCCTAAGTGGAACTCACGACAATCTCTATACTTTCCAGAGAGCGAATGATCTTTAGATTCAGGTGGTAATTCTTTACCTTCTTTTAGGAGATTAGCAAATTGGATAAATTTCTCAAATTGAGAATCAGCTAACCTCGCTTTTTTAAATTCTTTAATGAAAATACGGTGTCGTTTAAGCTTCATTTAATCTCATCAAATGAAAAGTCATCAACATTAATCCCCTGTCTTGCTTCCTTAATAACCTTGGCAGTTTCCTTATTAGGAATTTTAACCTCAAAAGGCAACCCTCTGGTTTGGACAATCATGCTGGTAAACACATTCACTGCTTCGGTAAAATTCATACCCAATGACTTCAGGATTTCTTTTGCTTCCAATAACGATTCTTCATCAATCCGCAGGCTTGTTTGTACTTTAGACATATTATTACGCTCCAAAACTATAGGTTTAAGTATACACCATTTGGTGTATACTTAAACCTGTCTTAGCATACAAAAGTGAGATTGGTTCAGTTCCTCCACAGGAATTAACTCGCGTCTAAATTAAATAAACCCATCAAAATGATGAGGTTGGGAGATTTTTGATCGTGAAGAGTATAAGTTTACCCAAAGGTACGCAACATTGCTTTGCCTCTTTTATCTAATAGCCAGATAGACTGAGTCACTACTTCATCTGTGCCATTCGATGGGTAATTAATCTTCCAGATATGCTGAATTTTATCTTTTACAACACTAGCCATCATTCCATTTTGAGCAAGACAAATACTATTATTATCAATCTTCACATTATTCGAATCAAACTGAGTCAACTGCGTTTGACCTGTTTGCTGCTCGCCAATCGCAAAGTTTTTAGGGCTTTCCTGAATAAAGGATTGAAATGCTTTTAAGCCTTCTTCAATTGCAAGCTCTTCTGCCCAATCAACCGTATTTTGAGATTCTTCAGCAGGTGAAGTGAGAGCCAAAAAGATTTCTTCAATAGAAAGCTCAAACTCAGCTGCTACTGTTTCAATATCATTACAAAGATTTGGGTTAGTGTTTGAAAGCCTATCTTTGATGCCTGCCTTCCAGCCATCTAACCCTAGCGATAATGAACGCCCGCGCTTTTCACCCTGCTTTACCCCACCTGTAATATTTTCATATTTATTGGCATAGCCGCGTGGTGTGACCATTAAGCCTTCTTTGAAAAATGTAGAGCTGTTGCCGATAAGCACGGTAGTAAGCATCCCAATATCGCAATCTCCCATTTCTTTCAGGGTGACAAGCTGTATTTTTTCAAGATCGCGGTAAGCAGATTTTACAATCGCAACAGGGGTATCAGGTGAGCGATATTTTAAGAAAATTCTTTGTGCTTCAATAATTTGCTGACGACGACGCCCACTTTTGGGATTATAAAGAGCAATCACAAAATCAGAATCTGCCACAGCATCCAAACGCCGCGCAATTGTCGGCCAGGGTGTTAACAAATCTGATAATGAGATTGAGCAAAAGTCATGCGTCAAAGGTGAGCCAACTCGCGCAGCACAAGATGATAATGCCGTTGTTCCCGGCACTAGCTCCACTTCAATATCATCACCGGGTTTCCAGCCTGCCTGAAATAGCACTTCATAGCTTGGCCCTGCCATGCCATAAACACCAATATCACCGGAAGATATCAACGCCACAGTTTTGCCCTGTTTCGCATGAGCATAAGCTTCTACGGCACGGTCGGTTTCTTCTGTCATGCCTTTGCGAATCACTTCTTTATCAACCAGCAAATCTTCTACCAGCTTAATATAGGTTGAGTAACCAATCACGACATCTGATTCTTCAATCGCTTCACGGGCGCGAAAAGTCATGTGTTCACCAGAACCGGGACCAAAGCCAACTAGCAGGATTTTTCCTTTGCTCATATTTTTCTCTTTAAATTTTTAATTGGGGATTTTAACGATGGAAATCGTGGCGTTTTTGCCATCTTCTCCACGGTGTTTGAATTTTTCAACGAGCAAGTTTTGCATCGTTGTATTAGCGATTAAAATTGCAGCGGCCTCTGAAACAGCAGGTGTACCAACATATTTCATAAC
>JALVDQ010000161.1 GCA_027008885.1 Thiotrichaceae bacterium
CACTCAGGGAAGTCTTGCCGGGTGTCAGCGTATTAATTTTTATGCTCTGCCTGACCAGTTTCGCAGTTGTCCTGACGCTGGGTGGAGGTCCTAAAAGCACAACGCTTGAAGTCGCCATTTATCAATCCCTGCGTTTTGATTTTGATCCTGCCCAGGCGGTGCTACTGGCAATAATACAGCTTGCACTGTCGATTTTTATTGCTGTGATTGCCGCCTGGTTTAGCCGTCTGCCAGATGTAGAAGAAAATCTGCAGATAAAAAACAAAATCCCCGGGCAGACGCATAGCCTTTTTTCTTTTATCCTTATCTTTAGCGCTGTTATTTTTGTGGCTTCCCCCCTGCTGGCAATGCTGCTGGATGCAATCAGGGGGCCACTAAGACAGGTACTGTATGATATCAATCTGTGGCGCGCCGCAGGCTTCAGTTTATTGATTGGTTTAAGTGCCGCCACAATTGCAGCCACACTGGGATGGGTTTTGCTCTCGGCAAGTGCCGAAAAAGCCTATGCAGGCAACAAACGCCTGGCTCATTTTTTTGAATTATCAGGTTCAGTCATTTACGTCGTTCCACCACTGGTTATCGGTACGGGTCTGTTTATCTTGCTGAGCAAACTGATCAACGTGTTTGAATGGGCGATTCCGATTGTCATACTGATTAATGGTATTATGGGCTTGCCCTTTGTGATTCGCACCCTGGGTACTGCCATGAGACAAAACACCAAACGCTATGAGCGTCTCTGTCAAAGCCTGAATATCACTGGATGGCAGCGTTTCAAGCATATTGATCTGCCCCTCTTGCGCAAACCGCTGGGCTTGTCAGTGGCACTGGTGACAGCGATGGCAATGGGTGATCTTGGTGTTATCGCCCTGTTTGGAACACCTCAAACAGCAACCCTGCCACTCTTGCTGTATCAACGTCTGGCGTCCTATCAAATGCCACAGGCGGCGGTTACTGCGGTATTTTTACTGGCAATCTGCCTGCTTGCATTCTGGTTGCTGGAACGCAGTATTGGCGGAAAAAAGGAATAACAGATGCTGCAAGTCATTGATCTCAAATACAGCTATAAAAATGCCGGGGACAAGCAATTCTGCTTTAATCTTGAAGTCAAACAGGGTGAAATTGTCAGCCTGATCGGATCAAGTGGATCAGGCAAAACCACCCTGCTGAATTTAATCGCAGGCTTCCTGCAGGCACAATCCGGGCAAATCCTGATCGACAAGGAAAATATTAGCCACTTGCCTATTGCAAAGCGTCCCGTCACCACGGTTTTTCAGGATCATAACCTGTTCCCGCACCTCGATGTTTTTACCAATATTGCGATTGCTATCAAGCCATCATTAAAACTGCAACAGCAACAAAAAGAGCAGATTAATCAGGCATTGAGCGATGTAGGGCTGGCAGACCTGGCAAAGCGTATGCCTGCGCAACTGTCTGGCGGACAGCGCCAGCGTGTTGCGCTGGCACGAACCCTTGTAAGAAAACAAAAAATACTGCTACTGGATGAACCACTTGCAGCCCTTGGTCCTGGCATGCGTGAAGAAATCATTGAGCTGATTAAATCACTCGTGAGTAAAAATCGGATGGCGGCTCTGTTTGTCAGCCATCAGCCCGAAGATGCCCTGCTGGCATCCCGCCGAACTGCTTTTATACATGAGGGAAAAGTTCTGCAAACTGGTGCTACTCACACCCTGCTAAAAAACCCCCAGCAGCCCCAAATACGGGATTATCTGTCAATATCAGAAAGCGTGCCTGAATAGATACAGATTCAAAAATATATAAAAACAAGGGGGGATGGGTTACTGAGGACAGAAGACAGAGGACAGCAACGTAGCCCGTATGAAGCCTTGCGGAATACGGGAACAAGTCATGGCGCTATAGCTGAATTACGCTACGCCAACTCTACAAATGATAGCCCTGCAATGCGAAACGAAATTTTGTTAAATTAATTTTGTTTGGGTACTTATACCTCAACCTCCAATAACTGATTTTTCATCAAAAATCTGAAACTGAAGTGTCAAGAGTTTATCAAGGGCTGCTTTGTGGGTCGTATACTGCAGCCTTCAATCACTAATTGAAGGTCGCAGTATAATCACTGTTCCTGTATTTCGTTTCTCAATCTATTTTGCCTTTATCTGTCTCAAAACCTGCCCATTTTGAGCGTTAACAAGCAAAAAGTTATTTATGTTTTCGTAATTTAGAGATCGAATGGGGAGCGCCAAAAGTGATCTGTCAGCACTTTGCACAATACTTGTGCCAGAAGCATAAGTACCTTGCTGTTGTTCAAAGTTAGCGGGACGCACAATTTCTTTTCCGGTTTTTATGTTTTTTAACAAGATTCGTTTTTTGTAAAACTGAACCAGAATCAGCTTTTGGTCATCAGGAGTGAATCCGGTAAAAGCACTATATCCCAACTTCAATGTTTGCAAAGAGCGCTTTTTTAAATCAAGCAAAAATAACTGTTTCATATTGATACCCGTAAAAATCAGGTAATTGCCATTCTTGCTAAAGCGTATTTCCCCCTCATCATACTTCTGTGCCGGAATTTGAAGTTTTAATGTTTCTGCTTTTTTGTATAAGTCGTATACATGCAATGTAAATATGTCGGAGGTTTCATAAACATAAGCCAGATAACGCCGCTTGTGGCTAAACCCGATAGCGCGAATCGTAGGATAACGAACCCACTTTTGATTTTTTAATAGGTCGATGACATACATCAGCTTACCCGTACCCGTATGTATCACATTGATTTTTCTTGATTTTGAAGTAATAGATGGTATTGCCAACAACACACCATCATCACTTTGCCGAAATGAATAAGCATTATGCTGATACTTTGAAGGATAAGGTAATGTCCTGAGTACCTTGCTGGTACCATTATGAATTACAGCAATGCCCGTTGGAGATGTTGCCAGAAACTTAAAGCCATCAGGAGTTGCGGCAAACACTTTTACCCTGGAGCTTAACCTCAAGGGCACTGATTTTAGAATGGCGCCATTTTTGGTGCTTATCTTGATTATTTTGGCTTTATTAATGTTATATGGATTACTTATGTAGACAAGTTGCTCATTGTTCCGGCTAAAAACGGGATACATTGGACTAAAAGTTATTATGCTGGTTGCCAGTGCCTGTATCCAGGGGAATATAAAAATCAGCAACATGACAAGTATTTTTATTTTATTTTTCATTTGGTTATCCTTTAATATAAGAAATTGAATAAGCTCCAATTATGATAATTGTGGGGCTTGCAGTCAATTTTGAGTTCTCGGACAGTGCTCCCAGTAGCCCGTATGAAGCCTTGCGGAATACAGGGATGATGATGCTACCGGGCAATTCCACGTTTCGTTCCTCAACGCAGACTACATACTCTGTCCTCTGTCCTCTGTCCTCTGTCTTCTGTCTTCTGTCCTCAGATACCCATCCCCCCTTTTTTTTACATATTTTTGCGTAGTATGAAGCTCCGCGGAATACGGGGATATGTGATTGATCTGGTTTT
>JALVDQ010000162.1 GCA_027008885.1 Thiotrichaceae bacterium
CCCTGCGCTACTCGACATCAGCGGGGTCTTTCGAACTCGCTCCTGGCGTCGCTCAAACAGGCGAAAGCCCTGATCCGCTGATATCTGCGTTGCTCGGCTTGTTAAAAGGGCTTGTCGCAAGATTCAGTCACAGGCTCAGTCCTCTGTCTTCTGTCCTCAGAAACACCCATCCCCCCTGTTTTTACATATTTTTAGAAGCAGAATAAAATATATGAAAAAGTAGGGGGATGGGTATTAATCATTTTGCGGTGAAACCTGTGACTTAATCAACCCATACCCGTGCATTTCTAAAGAGTCGAATCCAGGGGCTGTCTTCGCCCCATTCGTCTGGATGCCATGAGTTGGTTACGCTGCGAATGACCCGTTCCGGGTGGGGCATCATAATGGTGAAGCGTCCATCTTTATTGGTGAGTCCGGTAATGCCCTGGGCAGAGCCGTTTGGATTGGCGGGATACTCTTCTGTTGCCTCGCCGTTGTGGTCGAGGTAACGCATACTCACCAGATTATTTTGTAATGCCAGGGTTTGGCTTGAGGAATCCGCAAAAACGGCTCGTCCTTCGCCGTGTGCTACCGCAATGGGCATTTTGCTGCCCTGCATACCGTTTAGCAGAATGGATGGTGATTCGACAATTTCAACCAGGCTAAAACGGGCTTCAAACTGCTCGGACTGGTTGCGGTAGAATGATGGCCAGTGGCTGGCTCCCGGAATCATGTGGCGCAGGTGAGAAAACATTTGGCAGCCGTTACATACTCCCAGACCAAAAACGTCCTGGCGTTCAAAAAAGGCACTAAATTCATCTTTGGCACGGGGGTTATGCAGAATGGTTTTTGCCCAGCCGCCACCGGCACCGAGTACGTCACCATAAGAGAAGCCACCGCAGGCAACCATGCCGCTAAAATCATCCAGCGTGGTGCGTCCTGAAATGACATCCGTCATGTGGACATCGACAGCTCTGAATCCGGCACGATCAAAGGCAACTGCCATTTCCTGTTGTCCATTCACTCCCTGTTCGCGCAGAATCGCAACCGCGGGGCGTACACCTGTGTTGATGTAGGGTGCGCTAATATCGTCATTCATATCAAAACTGACTTCGGCAAACAGTCCGTTGTCTTCGCTGCGAATTTTCTCAAACTCCTGTTTGGCGCAGATGTCATTGTCCCTGAGTGACTGCATTCTGTAACTGGTTTCCGCCCAGATTGACTGCAATTCAGCACGAGGCTGGCTGTAAACGACTTCTTTTGCCCAGCTAAATTCAATCACGTCACGCTCATTCAGGTGACCTATGACGTGTGAATAGCTGCCCAGGTCAGCCTCCCGCAAGATAGACAAGGCATCTTCGGTATCGGTATGGTGAACCTGAATTACAGCCCCGAGTTCTTCACTAAAGAGTGCTTCAAGCGCTGTTTTGCCAATATCATCAAGATGAATACTGATGCCGCAGTGCCCTGCAAATGACATTTCAGCCACAGTCGCCAGCAGACCACCATCAGAACGGTCATGGTATGCCATTAGCAGACCTTCCTGATTGAGTTCCTGTATGGCTTTAAAGAAATTGACCAGTGCGTTGGGGTCATTCAGGTCGGGGGGATGCGCGCCGACTTGCGAATAGACTTGTGCCAGCGCAGATGCCGCGAGACGGTTTTTGCCTTTGCCAAGGTCAATCAAAATCAGGTCGCTGTCACCTTTGTCGGTGATTAACTGCGGTGTCAGGGTGTTACGCACATCTTCCACAATGGCAAAGCTGCTGATAATCAGTGACAGCGGGGCTGCCATTTCATAATGTCTGGTTTTAGTCCCGTCTGCCTGATCCCAGACTGTTTTCATCGAAAGTGAATCCTTGCCGACCGGGATGGCAATCCCGAGTTTGGGGCAAAGTTCTTCAGCCACTGCCCTGACGGTATCAAATAAAGCCGCATCTTCGCCTTCAAAGCCTGCCGCCGCCATCCAGTTGGCAGACAGGTAAACAGATGAAATATCACGGATTCTGGCAGCCGCAATATTGGTGATTGCCTCGCCGATTGCCATGCGCCCGGAAGCCGCAGGATTTGCCAGTGCCAGCGGGGTGCGTTCGCCAAGCGCCATGGCTTCACCCTGATAGCCGATATAGTCGCTACAGGTGACGCCAACATCTGCCACTGGTACCTGCCACGGACCTACCATCTGGTCGCGGTTAACCATGCCGCTCACGCTGCGGTCACCAATATTGATCAAAAATGCTTTTGAAGCAACCGCCGGCAGCCGCAATACCCGCTCAATCGCTTCCTCCAGCTTGATATGTTCAAGGTTTAGCTCGGGCTTGTGAAAGGTTTTGTGATGCACATCCCGCAGCATTTTGGGTGGTTTGCCAAGTAGCATATCCATTGACATATCCACCGGATAATTATCAAAGTAGGCATCACCCACCAGCAGATGACGTTCTTCGGTTGCCATGCCGACCACTGCGTAAATCGCGCGTTCGCGTTCGCACAATGCCTTGAAAGCATCCAGTCTGTCTTCTGCAATGGCAAGCACATAGCGCTCCTGTGCTTCATTACACCAGATTTCCATGGGAGACATGCCCGGCTCGTCATTGGGCACGGTGCGCAATTCAAATTTACCGCCACGACCGGCATCATTGACGATTTCCGGAATAGCGTTGGAAATACCGCCAGCACCCACGTCGTGTATCCATAAAATAGGGTTATCCTCACCCATTGCCACACAGCGGTCGATGACTTCCTGGGCGCGCCGTTCCATTTCCGGATTGCCACGTTGTACCGAGGCAAAATCAAGGCTTTCTGCCGAAGTACCACTTGCCATTGAAGATGCCGCGCCACCGCCGAGACCGATCAGCATCGCGGGTCCACCCAGGACAACGATGGGAGTATCAACCGGCACCTCTTTCATATTGATATTGTTGGCGCGAATGTTTCCGAGTCCGCCTGCCAGCATAATCGGCTTGTGATAACCGCGTAATTCCTTCTCTGAAGTAGCGCCCGGAACTTCGGCTTCGTAGCTTCTGAAATAGCCAGCGATATTGGGACGACCAAATTCATTATTAAAGGCAGCCGCGCCAATCGGTCCTTCGAGCATAATATCAAGCGCGCTGTCAATGCGTTCCGGCTTGCCATGATCTTTTTCCCAGGGCATGTTGTAGTTGGGGATTTTCAGATTGGATACCGAGAAGCCGCAAAGTCCCGCCTTGGGTTTGGAGCCATTGCCGGTAGCGCCTTCATCCCGAATCTCACCGCCAGAACCGGTTGCCGCACCCGGAAAGGGTGAAATTGCGGTTGGATGATTATGTGTTTCGACCTTCATCAGCATGTGAACAGGCTCTTCTGAATAGCCATATTCATGGTTGTTGCTGTTGGGGAAAAAGCGTGTTGCCAGAGAACCTTCAACCACTGAGGCATTGTCATGGTAGGCAGAAAGAATACCCTCGGGCGATTTTTTGTAGGTATTCTTGATCATGCCAAAGAGTGTTTTATCCTGCTTTTTTCCGTCA
>JALVDQ010000163.1 GCA_027008885.1 Thiotrichaceae bacterium
AGCTTCCTGCAACTCATTCAGAGTGGCGTGATCCAGTTTGTTGATAGGCAAATCCTGACGTTCAAAGCAAAGTTCTGCAATGCCTTTCTGGTCTTTATTGTGGTTTTCAAGCCGTTTTACGCTAAGACTTTCTCCTGCAAAGATCATTTGATCCCTCCTAAGCTTATATTTTATATGCTCTTTTTTAGAGCCATACAAGAAATACCCATCCCCCCTGTTTTTTATATATTTTTGCATAGTCTGTGTTTCGCATGCTCAATGCAGGCTACGCTTCAGCGTTATGAACGGGACGCTGGAGCGTCCGAACCTGCGTTCCCACGTGGAACGTGGGAACGAGAAAAATCCCCGTATTCCGCAGGCTTCATACGGGCTACGTTGCTGTCCTCTGTCCTCAGTCCTCTGTCCTCAGTCCTCTGATACCCATCCCCCCTGTTTTTTATATATTTTTCCAGGAAACAAGTTTCTTATACCTGATTATAGTACGAATAAATTCACAGCATGGTTTCATCTGTCTTCTGTCTTCTGTTTTCTGTCCTCTGAAGCCAGTAACTTGTCTGGTATTTCAGCTGAGGTTTCTGATTCAGATTAAATAAGCCTTATTATTCACTCGTTAGATGCCTGAAAAATTGTTATCCTTAGCCGTTTAATGTTTTAACAAGTCAGGAAATACCGTGAGCAACGACTCTAACAAGAATACGAATGCTATAGATTACAAACAAACCTTAAACTTGCCCAGAACCAGCTTTCCCATGAAAGGCAATCTGGCAAACCGTGAACCAGCATGGCTGCAAGCATGGACAAAGGACGATATTTATGGGCAACTTCGCAAACTTGCCAAAGGGCGACCAACTTATATTTTGCATGATGGTCCTCCCTATGCGAATGGTGATCTGCATATTGGTCACGCGGTTAATAAAATCCTCAAGGACATTATTTTAAAAAGCAAGACACTGGCGGGGTTTGATGCACCTTATGTGCCTGGCTGGGATTGTCACGGTCTGCCGATTGAGGCTCAGGTCGAAAAGAAAGTGGGCAAAGTCGGTCAAAAAGTAGATGCCACTGAATTTCGCCAGCTTTGTCGCGAATATGCAACGGGTCAGATTGAGAACCAGAAAAAAGATTTTATTCGCATGGGTGTTCTGGGTGATTGGGACAAGCCGTATCTGACCATGAATTTCCAGACAGAGGCGGATATTGTACGCGCTCTGGCAAAGATCATCGAGAAAGGTCATCTGCAAAAAGGGCAAAAACCGGTTAACTGGTGCCTGGACTGCGGCTCTTCACTGGCAGAAGCCGAGGTTGAATACGAGGATAAAACCTCAGATTCAATCGATGTGAAATATGAAGCAGTTGACCAGGCAGCTTTTGCAGAGAAATTTGGAGTCGCTGATGCCAAGAACGCCAGCAATATTAATATTGTCATCTGGACAACCACACCGTGGACACTGCCTGCGAGTATGGCAGTCACGCTGCATGAAGATTTTACCTATCTGTTAATCAAAACTGAAAAAGGCAATCTGATTCTGGAAGACACACTGCATGAATCTGCGCTGGCACGTTATGGTCTGGAAAATCAGGGTGTATTAGGTCAGTGCAAAGGAGCTGATCTTGAGAATATGCGCGTCAAGCATCCTTTTTATGAGCGCGATATGCCGATTGTGTTGGCGGATCATGTGACGGCAGACGGTGGTACAGGTGCAGTACATACGGCGGGCGCGCATGGTGCCGATGACTATGTGGTTGCCAAAAAATATAATCTGGAAATCATTAATCCATTGGGTAACGACGGTTATTTCCTGCCTGATACTGAACTGGTTGGCGGGCAGTTTGTTTATCAGGGCAATGAAACGGTGCTTCAGAAAATTGCAGAGAACGGCAGTTTGCTGGCGCAGGAGAAAATTACTCACAGTTATCCGCACTGCTGGCGCCACAAGACGCCGATTATCTTCCGTGCCACGCCACAGTGGTTTATCAGCATGGAAAAGCAAAATCTGCGTCAGGATGCGCTCAAGGGAATTGATGAGGTTGAGTGGATTCCCGACTGGGGCAAGAGCCGCATTTATAAAATGATCGAAGGTCGCCCTGACTGGTGTATCTCGCGTCAGCGTTTCTGGGGTGTGCCGATTCCTTTGTTTGTGCATAAGGAAACCGAAGAGCTACACCCTGATACGTTGGAGATTATGGAAAAAATTGCCAAAGGCATGGAGCAGGAAGGCATTGAATACTGGCATCGCTTATCTGCCGAAGAGTTAATTGGTGATGATGCAAGTAACTATTACAAAACCACCGATACGCTGGATGTCTGGTTTGATTCAGGAACAACGCACTTCTCGGTGCTTGATCGTGATGAGCGCCTGCGAAATTCACCGGCGGATATGTATCTCGAAGGTTCAGACCAGCACCGTGGCTGGTTTCACTCGTCTTTGCTGACCTCGGTTGCGATGCATGGCAGACCGCCTTACAAGAATGTACTCACGCACGGCTTTGTCACCGATGCTGATGGCAAAAAAATGTCAAAGTCGCTAGGCAATGTGATCTATCCTGACAAGGTAATGAAAAACCTGGGTGCGGATATTTTGCGCCTGTGGGTGTCCTCATCTGATTATTCGCGTGAAATTACGGTATCCGATGAAATCCTGAAACGCTCCGCAGATGCCTATCGACGCATTCGCAATACGGCGCGTTATTTGCTTTCAAATACCAGTGACTTTAATCCTGAAACGGATCTGGTTGCCCCCGAAGAAATGCTCGCACTGGATCGCTGGGCAATCTCGCAAGCTGCCAAATCACAGGCAATTATCATTGATGCCTATGACAAAATGCAGTTCCATCTGGTCTATCAGGAACTACTCAAATTCTGCTCGGTGGATATGGGTAGTTTATATCTGGATATTACCAAGGATCGCCAATACACCATGCCAGCCAACTCACTAGCGCGACGTTCGGCACAAACGGCGGCATACCACATTTTGCAGGCACTGGTGCGCTGGATGTACCCCATCCTCAGCTTTACCGCAGAAGAAATCTGGCAGTCCATCTATCAGAACAAGCAAAAGCCGGTTGCTTATGTGCTGTTGACAGAATGGTATCAGCAGCTATTTGAACTGGGTGAGAATGAAGCACTTAGCGAAAGTGACTGGGACAAGGTCTTTGCGGTGCGGGTTGCGGTAAGCAAGCAGCTTGAGCAGTTGCGCAAGGAAGGCACTATTGGTTCATCCCTGAATGCCGAAGTCACTATTTTTGCATCGGGTGAAACCTTCTCTGCGTTGGAAAAACTGGGAGATGAGTTGCGTTTTGTGCTGATTACCTCAGAAGCGAAACTTGAACAGGCAGATTCACAACCTGAAAACAGTTATGCGGCAGAAGGCGAGGTGCTCAAGAATGTCTGGCTAACAGTCAAGGCATCAGAGGCACAGAAGTGTGTGCGCTGCTGGCATCATCGCAACGATGTGGGTAGCAACCCTGAGCATCCCGAATTATGT
>JALVDQ010000164.1 GCA_027008885.1 Thiotrichaceae bacterium
ACAAAAACATTCTGGTCAACCTCTCCGGACGTGGCGACAAGGATGCTGATTTTGTCGCGGAGAAATTATCGCTATAACTTACGCTTAATATTCCCTCCCCCTAAAAACAGACATGAAAATATATAAAAAACAGGGGGGATGGGTAGCAGAGGACAGAAGACAGAGGGCAGAGTTGTAGGGTCGGTGGAGTTTACGCAACCGACCAGATTTGCTTGGTTGCGCATGGCTACAGCAACCTTTCGCAGCTGTTTAATGCAAAATATATAAAAAACAGGGGGGATGGGTAGCAGAAGACAGGCTTCCCGCTACGTTAATCAAGCTTGTGCATTAACTAAATCAACAGTTTTAATCCAGTATTAGCAATTTACATTAAATCATCGTATTATTACATACTAATATTTAAAATTATAACAAGCAAATACTGTGTCTGAGTCTTTTATTTCAATTCGTGATTTACACTTTTCAAGGGGAAAACGCCAGATTTTTTCAGGGGTAAGTCTGGATATTCCTGCGGGTAAAATCACGGCAATTATGGGACCAAGTGGTACTGGTAAGACGACGCTATTGCGCCTTGTTGGCGGTCAGCTGAAGCCGTCGCAGGGGAGTTTGTCCGTGCAGGGCTTGCAGATTCCGGAGTTAAACCGAAAGCAGCTTTATCAGGCAAGAAAACGCATGGGAATGTTGTTTCAATCCGGTGCATTACTGACTGATCTGAGTGTGTTTGAGAATATTGCCTTTCCCATTCGTGAGCATTTTGATTTTCCTGAGTCGATGATCCGCGATATTGTCCTGATGAAGCTTGAACTGGTTGGCTTGCGGGGTGCCAGGGGCTTAATGCCAGCCGAGTTATCCGGGGGGATGGCACGGCGGGTTGCCCTGGCAAGAGCGATTGTGCTTGATCCGGTGCTGATGATGTATGACGAGCCTTTTACCGGACTTGATCCGGTTACTTTGGGAACCATTGTGTCGTTGATCAGGGAATTGAATGAATCACTCGGATTAACCAGTGTGGTGGTTTCGCACGATATACATGAGACTTTTTCAATTGCTGACCATGTTTGCATTCTTGCAGAAGGCAAAGTTGCTGCTGCGGGATCACCTGAAGAGCTGTTAAATTCTGACTCGGCATTTGTGCAGCAGTTTGTGCAGGGCAAACCGGATGGTCCCATGCCTTTTCATTATCCCGCACCTGATTTTAGTCAGGACCTTATGCAGGGGGCAGATTCACAATGTTAGATACCTTGCAGCGCATTGGCGCGTTTACACTCGATACCTTATCCAGTCTGGGGCGCGCCAGCCTGTTTCTTGTGCAGGTGATTGCGGGGATTAAAAGCACCTTGTTACGCCCCCGCTTGTTGCTTCGGGAGCTGTATTCAGTGGGGGTTCTGTCGCTGCTTATTATTATCTTTTCGGCGATTTTTGTGGGCATGGTATTAAGCCTGCTGGGTTATGTCACACTGGTTGATTTCGGTGCAGAGTCATCCCTGGGGGTGCTTGTATCACTGTCGCTGATTCGTGAGCTGGGTCCGGTTCTGAGTGCCTTGCTGTTCTCTGGCAGGGCAGGCTCGGCATTAACCGCAGAAATCGGCTTAATGAAAGCCACTGAACAACTTGCCAGCATGGAAATGATGGCAGTTGACCCCATACATAGAATTGTAACTCCGAGGTTTCTGGCGGGTTGCATCTCGTTGCCTTTGCTAAGTGTGATTTTTATGTCACTTGGTATTTATGCGGGCTATCTGGTGGGTAGCGTCTGGCTGGGTGTTGATGAAGGCTCTTTTTGGTCGCAGATGCAATCAAAAGTTGAGTTTGGCTATGATGTTATTAATGGCGTGATTAAAAGTATGGTGTTTGCTTTTGTGGTTACCTGGATTGCCGTTTTTCAGGGCTATAACGCCATGCCAACCTCCGAGGGCGTGAGTCGTGCTACCACCAATTCAGTGGTTTATTCTGCTCTGGCAGTACTTGCGCTGGATTTTATTTTGACGGCAATCATGTTTGTAAAATAGGTTTAAAAAAATGGGTTCATCAAGAAAAATAGAAATACTGGTGGGATTATTTGTTGTCCTGGGTTTGGCTGCCCTGGTCGTGATGGCGCTGAATATCAGTAATTTGACAAGCCTGTCATCAGATAAAGGTTATACGATCACTGCTCGCTTTGATAATGTGGGCGGCTTGCGTCCGCGTGCAAAAGTGACTCTTTCAGGCGTTAGTGTTGGCAGGGTGACGGGGATTTCGTATGACAGGGAAACCTTTCAGGCAGTGGTGAGCATGAGGCTGAATCCGGATATTGATTATTTGCCGGAAGATACCCAGGCAAGCATCTATACCTCTGGCTTGCTGGGTGAACAATATATTTCACTGGAGCCAGGTGCCGAAGATGAGGTTTTGAAAGATGGCAGCAGCATTACTCTGACCCAGTCAGCCGTTGTACTTGAAGAAGTGATCGGAAAACTAATGGTGAGTTTAACCTCGAAGAATTAGTTGAACCAAATTTGCCTGAGAAGAACTAAGAAACGTGCCGAAATTCATTAGGGAGAATAAAAAAATGAAATTAATCGTAAAAATTGTTGCCGGATTTGTGCTTCTTGCCTTGTCAATGAACACACTCTGGGCAAAAAATAATGATGTTATCGAAGCGCAGAACCGGGTACTTCAAGTCACTCAAAGCATTGCCAACAAGCTGGAAGCAAACAAGGCGCAGTACAGCAAAAACCCGGCATTACTGAATGCAATGATTCACCGCGAAGTCTTGCCGTTTATTGATTTTGATGCGATGTCCAAACTGACTCTAGGAAAACACTGGAAGAGAGCGACACCTGCCCAGCGTCAGCGTTTTGTCAATGCTTATCGTGAAATGCTCATAAGAAGCTACGGCAAAACAATGCTCAAATACGCCGGCGCAACAATACGGGCGGGTCATTCTGCGGCAAAAAGAAAGCCTGGCTACGTCACCGTCAGAACCATAGTAACACCAAAGGGCGGTGCATCCGTTGCAGCCAACTATGATGTACGCAAAAAGGGAAATGACTGGAAAGCCTACAATGTGCAGGTGGGCGGTATTAACCTGATCACCAACTTTCGAACCAATTTTACCCGCGAAGCCAGTGCCAAGGGGCTGGATGCGCTGATTGCACGCATTGAAAAAAGCAACCAGAAAAAATAATGAGCGTAGATACGGCATTAATATCAACAAAGCAGGGTTTCCGTATTAGCGGAGACCTTGCTTTTGCAACAGTCGCAGAGCTGCCAGAAACTGGCAGGGAAAAAATCCAGACACATCCCGGGGATGACTTCTGCATTGATCTGGCATCACTTGAGCGTATCGACAGCGCAGGCATCGCATTGCTGTTAGGATGGAAACGCGACTGCATAAAGGCACACAAAAACTGCTATTTCAAGTCAATTCCACAACAGGCAAAGCGTTTAATAGATACCTATAAGCTAGGAGCTTGTCCGAGAACTGGATAATTGACTGAAT
>JALVDQ010000165.1 GCA_027008885.1 Thiotrichaceae bacterium
ACGCTATCACTCTGACTCAAACAGTAAATTCTGATGTTGTGTTTGACCTGACGCCAGATGCACCCACAGATGCGGGTGATTATTTCGCTAATTCATATACTCGTGATGCGACCTTACTCAGTATTGAAGGCATAGCCAGTGATCAAAAGTGGATGGTTTACGCCAAAATCAGTAATTATGTGCATAGCGGTACGGAAAAGATCCGAATCAAGGTCAAGAGGACGGGTGATGGAACCGGGGTGACCGCACCTACAGGCGGAGCAGTGTTTAAAAAACTTACTGTGGGTAACTATAGATATTTATTCAGGGGAAAAGGTAACCGTTACAATATTCCAATCACAACCAAAATCGGAGGAATTGGTGTTAGAGATGGTTATGGTGCATTCAATACCACGATTGAATATAAAGTAGAAACCTATTGATATACTCCTGTCTTGGGGATGGAAAAATTTCTGAGCGAACCAATATCTGATTCAGGAGTATATAAACAGGGCTAAAGCATAAAGCAAAAGGGGAAAGGATTATGAATAATAAATTACTACAACTATTAATTTTTCTTGTATTGACAGTTTTCAGCACAGAATCTCTGGCAGCTATCTTGATGCAGGGAGGTTATTCGCATGAGTTTACAGTTACGCCTGGTGGTGTCTATAAAAAATCAATTAAATTGAAAAATATGGGGCGTACACCCCAGGAAATAAAGATTTACCTGGAAGACTATATGTTTAATGCAGGTGGGCGTTCAAGATTTTCTGCTGCAAGATTGCGTAAAAACCCACGCAGTAATAGTCACTGGATCAGATTTAGTCCAAATCGTATTGTTTTGGCACCAGGGGCAGAAAGGGTCGTAAATTATACAATGCGCGTCCCAAGAGGCAGATTGACTGGAACCTACTGGAGTGCCCTGATTATTGAACCTGTTGTGGCATCCTCTCTGGAGTCGTCCAGAAAGCGTTATAACGATAAAAAAGTGCATATGAATATCCAGCAGGTAGCTCGTCATGCCATTCAAATTGTGGCGCAAGTGGGTGATACCGGAAAAGCAAACATACAGTTCAAGCATCCTGTCATGAAGAAACAGGCAGGCAAACGTACCTTTAGTCTGGATGCCTATAATGTCGGTACCCGCTGGATAAAGCCTGATGTCTGGCTGGATGTTTATAACCAGCAGGGGGCCTTTGTTGGCAAGTTTCAGGGTGATGGATCGCGTATTTATCCGCGGACTTCGGTAACATTGCCCGTTGATATATCGCGTTTGCGTTCCGGGAAGTACAAGGGTCTTTTTGTTGTCGATGGCGGTAGCAGCACAGATATTTTGGCTACCGATGTTAATCTGACAATCAGATAAGCAGTTAGGAGAAAAGGAATAAAAGGCATAAAAAATAATAACTTAATGCAGATTTTCGTTTCAGGTTGAGTGTTTTTCAGGGCTAACTACCCGGAATAATCCGGGTAGTTACTTTTCAGGAAGCTATCATGCTATTTCTATATAGGGGAAAAAAGGCTGTTTTTGCTACTTATGCGGTGTTCTTGTTAGTACTTTTATTTCCGCTATATGCTTTTTCAGCTTCATTTGTTGATATTATTGTTAAACAGCGCGTGATTGTTGCACAAAGTCGGGGGATTGTGACTTTGCCGTTCAGTGTTGTTAATCGCAGTAATCGAACTCTTCGGCTTAGAGAGAGTCTTGAGTTGCCAGAGGGCTGGAGAATTTTAACAGGGGAAGATTCGTTTACCCTGGCAGCGGGTGAGAGAAGTCTGCGTTTGCTTCATGTTTTGGCTTCATCCGATGTGCCTGCCGGAAAATATACCATTCCGTACCAGATTGTTTCCAGGGATAAATTTTCAATTCATGCCGAGAAAAAAATCAGTGTTATTATAAAATCGGCATCAAAATTATCCGTTGAGGTAATTGAAAAGCCTGATCTGGTACTGGCAGGCGAGAAATATACAGTAAAGGTACAGCTTGCCAATCAGGGCAATGTGCCTTTGTTGCTAGGAGTTGATGTCAGGGATAGATTATCTTATCTGACTTCTTTTGCACCTCATCATCTGCAATTAAAAGCTTCTCAAAAAGCAATTATTACAATTCATGCGAAAATTCCTGAAACATTAAGCAAAAGCACTTACCACAATTTGAAGCTGCTCCTGAAGGGGCGCTCAATTGCAGAAAGCAAATCAATAAAAACACAAATTATTGCTTTCAAGCCGGATGGCACAGGCTTGTATCAGACAATACCGACCAAAATCACATCGACTTATACAAACAATGGCGACCATGGTGTTTTGCAGACCGAGTTAAGTGCCGCCGGAAATCTGGATGAAAAGGGCAAACATCACCTTGATTTGCTTTATCGTGATACGAAAACGAATGATCTGTCTGTGCTGGGTTCTGATGCAGAAAAACGGCTGTCTTACAATAATGATTCTTTTGCGATTCATTTGGGTGATCGCTCTTTTTCTCTTGCCGGTATTGGAGATGAAGGCTTGTATGGAAAAGGTGTGGAAGTTGACTATTCTCCTCCTGGCAAGAAATGGAATATTCGAGCCTTTACAGCAGAACAGAAGCGTCAGGATAATACTGATAATGTGAATAAAGATAGCGCAAGGAAATTTAACTTCAGCGGTTTTGAAATCGGATACAAGTTTTCCAATGAACTGGAACTGGCGATCAACACACTCTCTCAAAGAAATAATGACAAGGAACAGAAAAAAGAAAGCATCAGCGGGATTGATTTGCATTGGGATAAATTTTCCAGTGCTGAAGTTAATTTGTCTCTGGCAAAAGATAAAGATGGAAAAGCTTTCAGGCTACAACAATATGGAAGCCTGGGCGATTTTAACTATGACCTTGAGGTACAAAAAGCAGATGCAGATTTTGACGGTCTTATCAAAGACATAAAAAGTGAAGCTGTTACAGGAATATACTCATTTAATGACAATAAAAATTATCTCCGTACAAATCTGTATCACGCAAAACGTAATGTTGACGAGGATACGAGCAGAAATATTACAGAAGATAAAAACTTTAGTTTGGGAATAGGGCATTATTTTAATAATCTCCATCAGGACAGCCTGTATACAGAAATATTTGTTCGTAAATCCAGAGATCTGCGGCAATTGTCTGATTACAATCAAACTGAACGGGGTATTCGCCTCGACTATCAAAAAAATATCAATCAGCAATTAAGGTTGAATACAATTGTTGAGCATGTGCTGAATAATGATCACATAAGGAATAAAAAATCAGCCAAAAATCGGGGCAGCCTGACTCTGGCGTATACTCCGAATGATAAATACCATTTGAGCTTGAATATTGATAGCAGCAGTATTCATCGTGACAACAGTGTCTATGATAATGATAGCAATTATGATGATAATAGCCTGAATTATGGATTAAATGCGGCGATTCGCTTTAACTCCAGACAACTTCTTTCAGGCTACTGGAGACACTCAAAAAATAACAATACCTTGCAACTTAATTATAATCATACCTTTAATAACGGCATAACGCTGGGTGGCTCTGTCTCTACCGATACTCTAAATAATTCAAAAACAGACAAAGATTCCCTTGAGTATCAGCTTAGATTGAGTGTGCCATTTGATATGCCTTTGTATAAATACAAAAATATCGCAGCACTCAAGGGCAAGGTTTACGACAAGGCTCAGCGTCAGCCAGTGAGCAACGCGATAGTCGCTATTGCAGGACAATATGCTGTTACAGACAAGGAGGGTAATTATCTGTTTAAAGCCATTCGTGAGGGAAAATATGATTTGAGCACAAATCTGAGTAAAACCCGGCTGAATAACTACATGATAGAGAATAATGAACAGCAAAAAATAACTTTACATGCCAACAGAACATTGACACATAATATAAAACTGGTGGCAGGTACGGGTATTAGCGGACAGGTTTTAGCCTATACCTTGTCAAGCGCCTCTATTTTGTCAGGCAAAGCCAATCATACGGCAATGAAACCTTCTGGCGGTGTAGAAGGTTTGTTAGTCACGTTAGTATCGACAGATGACAGTGAAATAGTCCATAAAGCACTTACCAGTGAGGGTGGTTATTTCAGTTTTAATGGCATTAAAGCAGGAAAATGGCTGATACAGGTCACAGATCCGAGAAAAGTGCTTAAGGATGCCCGTTTGGAAAAACCACAAAGAGTAATAGAACTCAAGGTTGGTAAAGACACAGATATTGTTTTCAGGGCAATTCCGTTAATGAAGCAAATCAGGAAAATAGGACCTAGTAGTGGATTTAATGTAATTGGAGAATAATAAGAACCTGTCTGAGAATAGCCAAAAATACGATTTTCAACAATTTAACAAAAATTAAGTTCTTTATTTTCAATAACTTAAAAAATTGGTTCTTGGAAAAATTGTTAATTTCTTAGTTCTCGATTTCTTAGTTCTCGGCTAGGAACAGTCCCAAAGGAATATAAACTTATGACTAAATTAAAAACACTTCAGTTGATATGTATAATATCAGGCGCATTTTTTTTCGCTACGGAGGCTTTTGCCGACAGCGACACTGCGACACAACAAGTGCGCATTATTATCCCCAAAATTGCAATTATTGATGTTGATAATACCTATACACCTTTACAGATAACTTTTGATCCGGTTACAGATGCTGGCGATAATTTTTCCATGGTAACCGCGACAGGCTATTACGATGTTACATCAAATATCAGGAAGCTCAAACTCTATGGAAAAACAAATATAGACCTGCAATCTTTGTATAATTTAAAGCTTGAAGTAAATGAAGCCGGAAATTTTTATCGAACCTTAACTACGACTTCCGAGAAAGTTTCCAACCAAAACCGGCAGGCTCAAAAAAACCAGCCACTCTACTACAGGGCAAGCCCGGTTTCTCCCAATAGAGCAATTCCCTATGGGAATATCAATGTAACCATTACATATACACTGGTAGAACCATAGGGGTTATAGGGGGTGGCTACTGTATGTACTCCCCTTCCTAAGAAGCTTTCCAGACAACAGCAATATCTTCTATCTGAATGTCTGTTTTTCTGGGTTTTATGGAAAATTCTTCTATATCGACGTTATCAATATCATATTTATCCGCAAGCTCATCTATCTTTTCTTCGAGTTCTTCCTCAAGCTCTTCGATATCATCTTCAATTTTTTCAATTCGATTTTTTTGCCGGCTGACATCTCCCCGCTCTTTTAGGATACGGGTGCTGGCTACGCCAATGGATGCTCTGGATTTTCCAAACAAGGCACCCAGTACAGTCAAACCAGCCTTGAGAAAAGAATTACTGGTATCTGCTTTTTCCTTGTCCAGTCTTTCCATAGCGCGTTCCAGGCGATCCCTGAGGACTTTTTCCTTTTTTGCGAAGCGTTCCTGTAAAACTTCAATTGCCGCTTCCTTCTTTTCATTGAGTAGATCATTGAGGCGTACTTTAAAATCACTCAATGATTCATAAGGTTCTGATTCAAGCCTGGGTGATTTGCTGCGGAACAGTTTCAGTCTTTGTTCATGGTAAAGCCAGTCTTTCAGGCTGGCTTTTGCTTTGCGAAGGTTTTTGTCCGAGCGGATAAATTCCTGCACTTCGGCATATTTTGCATTTGCAGGAGGATTAAGAGGATATTGACTAAAGCAATTATGCGACTCTTCCTGTATTGCGTTGTCCCAGTCGAGATTATTATCCGTTGGATCAATATCCAGATTAAGACAAAGCGTTTCTTCTTCATCAATGCCACGCGACTGATTGAAAAAGTGTACCTTGGCTTCGGCCATTATACTGGGTCGAAATTTCCCCGATTTGTTCAAGTCTGGTTTAAAGCGCTGCGGGATAGAGCTATCCAGTGTTGAGTAATTATCAAAGCCGTCATCATCAATTTGTGTTTCTTCAATATCTTCTTCCTCAGGCTCTAATAGTGCTTTCTGTTCCTGCATCAGGGCAGAAATTTCATCCCGCTTTAAAGGTCCCTTGAGATAACTCATTACCCAGCGTGTCCCAAACAGGCGTATATCGTCAAGGTGTGCGCTTTTCAGGAAGAAGGTACGTTTTTTCAGGTTTGACAGCAGGTTTTTTATTTCCTCCTTGTCATAACTGGAATCAACTTTGCCGCCCAGTCCATCGATAACACGGGCTATATCCTGGGTGGTTTGCAAACGCCCGATAAACCATGTTCCCATATTGGACAGCCCTTTATAATCAAGGTCAACCGGATTTTGGGTACTTAATACAATACCTATGCCATAGGCACGAGCCTGTTTTAGCAGGAGTAACATCGGTTCTTTACTGGGTGGATTACTGATAGGAGGAAAGAAACCAAAGATTTCATCCATATAGAGTAAGGTTTTAAGTGCAGATGTACCACTCTGGCGACGCATCCAGGCAATGAATTTATTCAGCAGAAGTGTAACAAAGAACATTCTTTCTTCATCATTAAGATGAGAAATTGAAAAAATTGCAACTTTTGCCTTGCCATTCTCATCATAAAGAAGTTTTTGAATATCCAGTGATTCACCCTGGAGCCAGGCACTAAATGTTGGTGATGCGATGATTGAATTAAAGCGGGTAGCAAATTTAAAACGCTCATTTTGAGGGTAAAAGGTTTCCAGTGGTAAAACACCGATTTTCTTAAATGGCGGACTAATGATTCGTGCAATTAATTCTTCCAGACTCAGGTCTTTGCCGTCATACCACGCAGAGGCAATAAGCTGGCTTAATAAAATAGTTTCCTTGGACTCGACAGAATCAGCCTCAACACCTATTAACGAGAGCAAGCTGCTAACGGTAGTATGCAGATAGGATGAAAAACTGTCACTATCCTCCATAATCTGGGGAGGGGGAACTTCGAGTGAACCAAGTACATTTACGCTAACACCAGCTCTGCTGCCCGGCGTGTAAATTGTTTTCTTAACCGCATGAAATTTGGCGACACGTTCTCTTGTCTGATGAAAAGATTCAATGCCATTTTCCCACATGCTGGCAATTTTCTCTGCATAGCTACTGACGTCTTTTTCTTTGGATTTGGCTTCGTCAGCTACCCAGGGTTCAAATGATCTGGGCGAAAACTCCGGGTCTGTCAGGCATAAATTTCCCATATCGCCTTTCGGATCAATAATAATAGAAGGAATATTGTCTATGGCAGCCTCTTCAATGATGCCAACACCAAGCCCCGTTTTGCCACTGCCTGTCATACCAATAATAGTGGCATGTGTCGTAAAATTTTTATTTTTAAGTAGAGTAAGTACCTCTGTCATTTCCAGTGTTTTTTTATCTATATCCTTGCCTAGATAAAAAAGCCCAAGTTTTTCGTAAATCTCTACCATTTTTCGTACCTGTTCTGAGGGTGAATTGCTCTGTTTCTTGCTCTTTAAATAACTGAGTATAATTAGTCGGTAGTGGGTGAAGCTGTGTTTTTAGCCCCGGAGCCTGAGCGTGACCCGAGAAGATCGCGCTATCATGCTGGATTGCGTTATTTGCATATTTACGCCTTGCTCTTCAGAAAAACGATGCACTCAACATTTAACCCATTACCAAGTATAGGTGCTTATATTAGCAATAAAAAAAGCCTGCGCAAAGGCAGGCTTTTAAACTGATGTGGATAAACAGTTTTGGATTAATAAACCCGTATTACCCAAGCAAAATCAATTTAACAAAATTTCGTTTCCTGTTTTTGATATTCAAGGTATTGCGACGGGAGCATAGAGGGCTATGTAACCAAAGCAATAACGAAGAAGATCAGAAAACAGGAGCTAAATTGTTAGATCAATTTTGAGCGGATACTTATTATATACTTTTTACGACCAGGATGTGCTTATCTTAAGCCATTCTTAACCATAAAAAGAATATAGGCAGACTCTCCTAGCGTATCATCCCTAATGCCCTAAATGTATCCTTACTGAGCTTGCCAACAGGTAATCCACGAGAACTTTGGAATGCTTTTAAAGCGGCCGCTGTTCCGGCATTCATCTTACCATCCAATGCTCCAGGATCAAACCCTTTTGCTTTTAATGCTTTCTGGATTCCATAAACAATGCTTCTGCGTGTCTCAGCCTTGCTTTGTTGAGACGCCACCTGTTTTTTTAAATGCACAGTGTTGCGATAGCTGACCTTTCTTCGCTTTGGTCTGGCTGCTTTTCTATGGCTGGCAACACGCTTTCCAGAGCCTGCATTCATTACTCTTAGATACTCCTGATAGCTGATACCAGAGTGATTGTATTGCTTTCTGTAGTTATTACTACGAACCACCGGACGACGTACAATAGTAGCTTTTTGATACTGTTTTGGAGCCACTCTGTGAATATGGTTTGAAGCAACCCTGTGGTATTTTCTGGAGGTCTTTTTATGGCTACCATACTTTTTACGGTAATGAGCGGGTGCATTTGTTTTGCAAATAACAGGTTTCCAGACATATTTGGCGCTGCCAGTTTTGACCCGGTAGTTTTGTGTTTTATAGCGTGCCGGGGTTTGCACTGTTTTGTACAGGGCAGGGGAAATTCTTTGTTTCTGCTTAACTGTCTTGTACACCGCAGGAACCAGAGTACGAAGTGTTTTCGCAGGACGCACAAGTACACGCTTTTTAACCGTCTTGTATACCGCAGGAATTTTTACCCTGCACATGATTTCACCCGTCATATTGTCAATACGAGTGATAGCACCATGGCCTTTTCTCCAGGTGTTATATGCAGGCTTGATCATGATGCGCTTCGTAACAGTTTTATACTGGGCTGGAATGACACGAGTTTTGTAGCTTTGCTTGCGAACCAGCACTTTCTTGTTGATCCAGCGGTATTGTGGCGCACGCACAAGAACACGTTTTGAGGTCGCTTTTTGTATGAGTATACGACGTGACTGGGTTTTATAGGTTGCAGGCAACTTCACCCTGGCAAAACATTGACCTGGTTGCGCTGCAGGCAAGCCATTACTGCGAACAGAGTGAGTCGGTCTTGGTTTTTTATGATAAACGCGACTCGCCTTTGGTGGTGTCGGTTTATAGACAGGTTTGGCAACAACAGTTTTTGAAGATTCAACCTGTTGTTGTGAAGCGGCACTAATCTGGGAGCCACCTGCACTTTGTGACTGGGAAGTAACCTGTGATCCACCTGCACTTTGTGACTGGGAAGCAACCTGTGATCCGCCTGACTGCTGTGACCCAGCACTAATCTGCGAACCACCAGTTACTTGCTGCTGGCTACAGCCAGATAATACTGCTGCAAGTATGGCACTTGAAACCGAGAGTTGAGTCATTTTCATGAAAAACTTCCTTTTTTATAATTTAAAATTAATGTTTCGAATCAGCCATATCAGTGAGTATTGATCAGAGATTAGTTTCTTGATTCGAGTTGTGAATCAAGTAAATAGGAATATTCAAATAAAATATAGTAACAACGGAATGAACGGTAGTCTTTTTCTGTTGAATACATATTGAGCATGAGAAGATTATGCCATGCAAGATTTAGACAATAGTTTAAGTAAATTCAACAATATACTAATTATTCTTGTTTTTAGTATTTATGAGCTTGTAACTACCCAGTGTAATCCATAACTGCATTAAACAAGCAGATTAAATTCAACTTATACCCAAAAAGGCATCAGCCTGACGTTGTAATTTTCCTCTTTCCCAGAGAAGTTTCCAGCGGCTTCCGCCTGCTTGCCGCCAAAGTAGTGCGGCGCGTATGCCCGCTAACAACAGGGCTCTGATTTTTGCTGCATTTTTGGGATTTGAGAGGAAATTTTGATTGCCTTTTACCATGATCTTTGGTCCAAGCTCACTAATTGTCTGAGCATAAATATCAGCAAGAGACAAGCTGATATTTTCATGGTTTATATCAAAGTGTTTTAATTTTTCCTGTGTTTTTTCAACGCCTTCAATTACTTTTCTATATATTTCCTGATTACGGTCAAGTTTGTTTTCCAGAGCAAGCAGCCTCAGGGCATAACGTGTGGCTTCCATATCCTTGGGTTTTCCATCCGGGGTAAGTTGCCCACTACCCAGTTGGTACATCATTGATCTAAAGCCGGTTTTTAAATTGGCAAGAGATCCGTACAGACTTTCAGCAGAGTCATTATCCCGGGTTAAAATGCTGTTAATACAGGTCTGGTAAAGTTCCTCGTTAACATTTCCTGTGTTTGCAATTTGAATAACACCTTCAACGCATTGAAAAAGTGCTGCCAGGGCAATTGTTCTGTTTTTAGTACTGGATTCCACTATCAGCTTATCTCTACTTAGGATTTAGGGTTCTAATTTGATTCTGTGCATTTTGTCTGCATTTTATCAATAATACCACCGCCAAGACAAACCTCATCCTGGTAAAACACAACAGACTGTCCTGGTGTTATGGCTCTTTGATCTTCATCAAAACAAACCATGCATTCGTCATTGTTTAGTCTCACATGACAACTTTCTTCGCTCTGGCGATAACGTATTTTAGCCTTGCAGTTAAATGAGCTGGCAGGTGCTTTTCCCGCCACCCAATGCAATTGTGAGGCATTTAACTGGCGTTTCAAGAGCAGGGGATGATTATGCCCCTGAGCAGCGACCAGTTGATTGTTTTGCAAGTTTTTATCTACCACAAACCAGGGTTCTGCAGTGGCTGTTTTTAATCCTCCAATGCCAAGCCCCTGACGTTGCCCCAGAGTATAATACATTAAGCCCTGATGTTTACCGATTGGCTCACCCTCGGGGGTCACAATGATTCCGGGCTGCGCGGGTAAAAAGCGTTGCAAAAATTCGCTAAATTTACGCTCTCCGATAAAGCAGATGCCGGTACTGTCCTTTTTTGTTGCAGTCTCAAATCCGGCTTTTTTAGCGATTTCCCTAACCCTTGATTTTTCCAGTTCACCAATCGGAAACAGGCTTTTTTGCAGTTGATGTTGTTGCAGTGTATATAAAAAATAGCTTTGATCCTTATTGCTATCAACCCCTTTTTTTAGGCTCAACAAGCTACCGCTACGCTCTATACGGGCATAGTGACCTGTTGCGATGTAATCCGCACCAAGACTTAGCGCATAATCCAGAAAAGCCTTAAACTTGATTTCCTTGTTGCACATAATGTCAGGATTTGGTGTGCGCCCTGAGCGGTATTCCTGCAAAAAATATGCAAACACACGATCCCAGTATTCACCTGAAAAATTGACGGTGTGCAGTTTGATTCCCAGCTTGTCGGATACAGACTGCGCATCCGCAAGGTCTTCTGCTGCAGTACAGTAGTCTTCAGTATCATCCTCTTCCCAGTTTTTCATAAACAGTGCTTCGACCTGATAACCCTGCTCCAGCAGAAGCAGGGCAGCGACAGAAGAATCAACGCCGCCAGACATGCCGACAATGACTTTTTTACTGATGTTTAGCGTATTCATTTATAAAAATATGTAAAAAAAGGGGGGGATGGGTATGAGTATGAGATACAGGGCATTACCAGGGGATAATGCTTCCATCAATATCAAAAAACTTGCCAGTATCAGTAATATCACACTCATCCAGAATTTTCCTCAGCATTTGCGCAGACTCCTCAACGGATATTTCAGCGTTTGGACCACCCATATCGGTACGCACCCAGCCAGGATGCAGGATAAGGCAGGTAATATCAAGATGACGCAAATCGTGGGCAGCGCTCACCATTACCGCATTTAATGCCGCCTTGGTGGCACGGTAGGCATAAGCACCACCTGAGGTATTATCATCCATGCTGCTCATTTTGCTGCTCATACTGGCAATGATTTTTCTGTCGCTGATGGCAACATTCTCCTTAAAGTGTTCCATCATTTTCATGGGTGCAAGCAGGTTGACCGCAACCGCCTCCTGCCATGCCTGATCACTGCTTTGCCCAAGCCTTGAAGCATCCTCGGCATACACACCCGCATTATTAAGAAGAATATCCACAGGCTTGTTTTTTAGAGCCTTTTTAAGCTTGTCCATCTGTTTTTCCTTGGTGACATCAAGCTTGTGGATAGTCAGCTGAGGATGCTTGTTTGCCAGTTTGTTCAGCTCCTTCGCCTTTTTCGGCTTGCGACAACAGGCATGAACCTGCCACCCCTGTTCAAGATATTGTTTGCTAAGTTCCAGTCCAATACCACGATTGGCTCCAGTAATAAGTAGTGTAGGCATAATTT
>JALVDQ010000166.1 GCA_027008885.1 Thiotrichaceae bacterium
CACTCGGAGAAGGTCGCAGCAGAAAATATCGGCTAAAAAAATAAGGAAGTAAAAAACATGTGAAAAACAGGGGGGATGGGTATAAGCTTTCTTAAAGACCTATTTCAGACTAACTCCCGGGGGGGGGATTTATATTGAGCACTAAAACCATATTCTGGCATGACTATGAAACCTGGGGGGTTGATCCGCGTCGTGATCGTGCGGCTCAGTTTGCGGGTATCCGTACCGATCTTGATTTGCAAGAGGTAGGTGAGCCTGTGATGTTTTATTGCAAGCCCACTGGCGATTTTCTGCCTCACCCCGATGCAGTGCGTGTTACTGGTATCACACCACAGCTTGCCAACAGGGAAGGGCTAAATGAAGCTGAATTTTTTGGTCGCATAAACGAGTTTTTTTCGGTGCCGGGAACCTGTGGTGCTGGTTATAACAGCATCCGTTTTGATGATGAAGTAACACGCTTTGGCTTTTATCGCAACTTTATCGACCCCTATGCGCGAGAATGGCAAAACGGTAATAATCGCTGGGATATTCTTGATCTGCTGCGCATGGCTTATGCCCTGCGTCCTGATGGCATTAACTGGCCGACTCGCATTGATGAGCAGGGCGTCGAAGTTGCCAGTTTTCGGCTGGAAGATTTAACCGCCGCCAATCAGATCGAACAAACAGGCGCGCATGATGCGCTGGTCGATGTCAGGGCAACGATTGAGATTGCCCGCCTGATCAAGCAAAAGCAGCCGCGTCTTTATGATTACTTTTTTAATCTGCGCATTAAAAGCAATGTTGCGCCAATGCTGAATACCCAGGTGGAGCTGCCCCAACGCAAGGTTGTATTGCATGTCTCTGGCATGTTTCCCGCAGCGCAGGGCTGTCTCTCGCCCATTCTTCCGCTGATGCTTCACCCCGTCAATAAAAACGAAGTCATTTGCTATGATCTGCGCCATGATCCATCAGCGCTCTTGCAAATGGATGTTGGCGCGATTGCAGAGAACCTTTACAAGCCGCGTGCAGAGCGTGATGAAAATCATCAGCATGTGGCGCTAAAAGGTGTTCATATCAATAAATCACCCGCTTTGTCTCCAACAAATACACTCAATCAATCCCAGGCGGAAAAATGGGGCATTGACTGGCACACAATAGAAGCCAACAGGCAAAAGCTGGTAAGTGACAGCACCCTGATACGACGACTCGAAGAAATGTATAAGCGCAAACGCGAACAGGGCGAATGTGATGCAGACGCCAATTTATATGGAGGTTTTATTAGCAACGCCGATCGCAAGCTGTGCAATCAGGTCCTGAGTTCATCGCCAGAAAAGCTGGCAAGCTGGACACCCCCTTTTAAATCGAGCCGCTTACAGACACTTTACCCACGCTACCGCGCCCGCAACTGGCCTGAAACGCTTACCGAGGAAGAACAGAAACAATGGCACTCTTTCTGTCAGGCACGCCTGATTGACGGTGAATTTGATTGCCCGCTCACTGTAGAGCAGTTTCAACAAAGACTGCAACAACTGGCACTTGAAAAACTCAGTGAAACAGAGCAAAAGGCACTGCAACAACTGGAGATCTGGGCGCAGAATCTGGCAATAGCGTAATTGTTGGGCTTCGTTCCTCAGCACCAAGCTGCCCAGACTATCACCCATCCCCCCCTTTTTTTACATATTTTGAGTAGTTGCGTAGGGTTGGTGTAGCATGCGCAGCCAACCAAATCTGGTTGGTTGCGTAAACTACACCAACCCTACATGCTGCAACAACTGGAGGTTTGGATGCAGAATCTGGCAATAGCGTAATTCAAGTGGCATTCGGCTATGTACCTTTCGCGCACTCAACGCAGGCTACATGGTTTATAAAGGATCAGCTCCAATTGTCCCTTCCAGTGATTTAAGATAATCCGGGCTTTTTACTTTTTTCAGCTGTGCTTTTGCTTTTTCAAGTCTGCCTTGTATGTCCATTGATTCGGCAAGGTCTTCGTGACCTTCCAGCTTGAGGAATTTTTTCAGGTTGTTGCAATGTTTTTTCCACAGTTTGATGTCTATTTTTTGTTTGGCTTGCAGGCGTTCCCTGTACCAGTCTGAGGATAACATGGCGTCACGCTCAAACATTGCCCTGATTTCAGGGTCATGGATGGTTTTGCCTTCGTAGTTGCCTGTTGCCATAATATACAGCAGTGCCTTGAGCGGTGGACAGGCGTCTTCAATACTTCCATCATCCAGGTATTGCTGGGCGACCCGTTGCTGGGCTTCCACGATATTATCTATACCATCAATGTAGACTTCAAAGTCTTGCTTTTCCGGCTTGAGAATTTTCTCGTCAAAGACAACGGCTGGATTATCAAAGATTTTACCCAGAAACGCAGTAATAAAACGCTCGGTTATGCGATAACCCAAACGGCTTTGTTCGACTATTCGACCATTGTGTTCAAAGTCTTCCAGTTTTTCCAGATAACCCTGCTCATAAAGTTTTACCGGATCACGATCTTCTTCATCCAGGCGCGCCCAGATTTCAGGAATGAGTAAACTGATGTCATGGTCAACACGCAAATCAGGACCAATATAACCGGCGGCACTGGAAAATCCCTGATAGCCGGTAATAATAAATGACACCAGCGCGTTATTCAGATCCGTGGTTGCGCGCAAGGCATTAAAAGGACCTTTGGTTAGCGCACCTTCGCTTCCTGCTCCGGTAGTTGATGGTGATTTACCTGTGACACTACAGATAAAATCCATAAACAGCTCTGGCAGCTCCTGATAATGAATTGGATTATAGACAGCCAGACTACGGATACCATCTTCAGGCGGGTTATTGCGGCGTCCGGTAAGCACTGCATTCACTGGCGTAATCAAGGGCTCATCCAGTGGTACCTGTCTGGCAAAACGCGCTCCCATTTCTGCCACATAGGTGCGCATGGGCTGTTGCAAATCAGCGCGTAATTGCAGATAGCGCGGGTTTTTGCTTGGCTCGCCATTGATCATGCGCGGGTTGGCAGATGATACGACGTATTGATCGCCTTCGTCATAGGCTGCTTGCAGCAGCTCACGCATGGGTTCGGTATATTTTTGAAATTCGACCACATCTTCGACGATAGCCTGTAATTTGTCGCCAATCAAAGGTTCATAGTTGGCAATAAAGTTGTCTGGCTGTGCCATATCATATTCTGTCTGGGTATCAAAGCCCCGGTGAATAGCGTCATCAGGACGTTGAAACAGCCGGTATTCACAGTTCTTCACCAGCTTGACACTGGGGTTGCTTGATTTCGGTGACAAATTTGGCAATTTGTCTGCTGCTACCACTACCGAGGCACTAATATCATCTTCCATCTGCACTTTTTCTGTGGCGATAAAATCCTGACGTACCTTGTAAGTGTGCCAGACTCCGCCTTCATCCAGACCGATACGCAGATAAGAGGCGACCAGTTCCCGTCCGTCGTATTTGAGTGCATGCCCCGGTTTGCCGTTAATCACATCAACTGAAAAATGCTTGCGCCAGTCCTTTCCCCAGTGTGGCCAATACATGCGCTTGATAATAAAGACTTGCGAGAGGATATGTGGCGGGATGCTGTCCAGCCATTCGTTATATTCCGGAGTATTACTTGAAGAGGGTGTTAATAGACGGATAACCGAACCGAGACTGCGCTCTGAATCCAGCGGTTTGCGCCTTGGGTCACGATCTTCATGAGCAAATTCAGGCTGCAAGCGGTCACTGTAATCGCGTTCAAAAATGGCAGCTACCTGATCCATATCGTCATTGAAATCCTGCACATAGACAGCACCGTAAATGACCGCATCATCCAGTGATTTTGATATTTCTGATTTACCACCACCCGAGACAGTGCAGGGTTTATGGCAGAAAACGCCTTCCGCATCGGTTCCGAGCAAACGCCAACTGGGTGCATCGGGATGCTTTTTCATCTCAATCTTGTAGCCATTAGGTTGCATATAGACCTTATCAGGCTGCATCTTGATCTGTTGCTGCTTGCCTTGGTCATCGAGCCACTCAATTTTTTGAGTGTGTAAATCCATGCGTATATCAAGTGGCAGATAAACCAGGTCAGGGAATTTCTTGTCAGTCGCATAACCTTCCGGGTGAACATCCATGATTGAGCCGTATTTTTCAAGCATGGATTTAAACTTGTAACGATCTGAAAATTTTCTGGTTTTGCTATCGACGCCATACTCTTCGCCGTGATTGCGACGCCGAAATGCAAGTGCACCACCGGCATGTTCCTCTTCGGTTAAGCCAAACAGATTGCTTGCATAACTTAATTGTGTTTTTACTTCCTTTTTGCAATAACCATAATAATTGTCAGCCAGAATAGTAACAATAATGCCTTTTTTATCGCGCGTGGTTATTTTAAAAGCTTCACCATCGTTATATTTTTCATCTTCTGAATGCCAGCACATACCTTCATTGCGCTGTCTTTCAGTGGCATCATCAAAATGCGGCAAACCCAGCTCTTTTTTTGTGAGATGAATCAGATGGGGAGCGAGAATCACACAGCCGGTATGTCCCGACCAGTGGCGCGTATCCAGAGCCGCGTCGTTTTCAGCAAGATAAGGATTACCTGCATTGCCAAAAATGCTTTCCACAAAATCCAGATTACTGACCAGATTACCCGGAGCAAAAAAGCGTATTTCCATTTGTTTTTCAGGAGAGACACCAGGTACTTCAGGGGAAACAATCGGACGCAGTAATAATGACACAAACAGCTTTGCCTGCTGCTCTTCCCCGGTTGTAAAGGGTAGCTGCAATAGTTCTTCGGGCGGATTCAGTGCTTCCTTGAGCAAACGCAGAAAGGTGATTTTTGGAACGGCTTTTTTATCCCCCGGAATCGGCAAACCGCCTTCGGTGATATGAAATGAGCCCTTGGTTGTGCGACGGTCATTTGCAGGATTATGCAAAACACCCTGACGAATGCGATAACTGGAGACAATATCCGAGCTAAACTTGTCACTGTCAGATGGTATTGACAACTCACGGGACACGCCATATCTATCCAGAACAAGCGTATCTGAAGGAAGTTTGGGTATTTCATCAGTAGCGTTTACGGCACAATCAGCAAAATACTTGTTAAGAAATTTCTGAATACGCTTATCAGCAGGACATTGATAATTATGTAACTGCCGGTTTTTTTCACGATAACTTTTAAGCAGATCACTGGCAATAGACATAAACTTGTCATCACCTGCATGGCTCACAGGTTGCCCCGTTGATGCCAGTTTTAGATTAATATAGAGCTGTAAGCGTTCTCGTTGTTCTTTAGGATCACCAATCTTGTTACCTAAGCCAAGCGATTCTTCTATATTCATCTAATCTTCCTTTGATATGAGATAGTCAACCGCGGAATCATACAGGAAGAGCAATGACTTTCTATATACTTTATAGGATAGACTCATTGTGAAACCAATAAATACAACGACCCATCCCCCCTGTTTTTTATATATTTTTGTAGCGCCATTAAAACAGGGTGGCGCTTAATTCATTCACTGCATTAATCATTTCAATATCATCGGTCAATGCCTGCCCTATGGCTGCCCGGCAGGCTTCCACCGGATTGACATCAGCCTGAATCAGTTTCGCGGCATGTACCAGCAGACGGGTGCTGGCGCCCTCTTCCAGTCCGTTGCCTTTCAGATTGCGTGTCATTTCGGCAAATTTAACCAGACTGCTTGCGGTGGCATCATTCACGCCTGATTCCCTGATAATGATTTTCTTTTCCAGCTCTGCCGTGGGATAGTTAAATTCGAGCGCAATAAAGCGTTGTCGGGTGCTTTGTTTTAAGTCTTTCAGGACGCTTTGATAGCCTGGGTTATAGGAAATTGCCATGCAAAAATCGTGATTTGCTTCAACTACTTCACCCAGTTTTTCAATGGGCAAGACGCGACGGTCGTCTGCCAGGGGGTGAATCACAACCATTGTGTCTTTGCGTGCTTCGACAATTTCATCCAGATAGCAGATCGCACCTGCGCGTACTGCACGGGCGAGTGGACCATCGACCCATTTAGTCTCGCCAGCCGTTATCAGATAGCGCCCTACCAGATCGGATGCAGTCAAATCATCATGGCAGGAAACGGTAATTAAGGGACGTTTTAGGCGCCATGCCATGTGTTCCATAAAGCGGGTCTTGCCACAGCCGGTTGGTCCTTTTAACAAGACCGGAATCTGGCTTTGATAAGCTGCCAGAAACAGCTCAATTTCAGAGCCCACTGGCTCATAATAGGGTTCCTCAGTGATAAGGTATTCTTCAGGACGAAATGATTGTGCCTGCATTTTTGCTCTCAAATCTTAAAAGGTACGCAGTCTATCCTATTTTTCAGGCGGGTACGAATTGCCTGTTCGGTTCCTGTCTGGAATATGAGTCGTAGCGAGGGAAAGCTCATATTTCCAGACAGGTTCTTATTTCCAGATATCAATATCCTTTCCGGAATCCAGAATTTTTTTGGAATATTCCTCGCCATAAGCAATAAAATTGGGGTATTCCTTATATTTTTTATTGGCAAAAAAGCTTAAAAGCTGCTGAAAATGAAATGATTTGATCAAACCGGTCAGGCGTTCTTTTTCTTCACCCTTTACAAAAACCAGCATTGCAGGGCGATAACTGATATTGAGTTTTTTTAACCATTCTCCTGGTGTCACTTTATTGCCCTGCGGGTCAATAATTTTTTTATTGGAAAGGGCATCCAGTCTCACAAAATTAAACGCTTTCATAAGCTTTCTGGTTTCTTCCAGATCCAGAATTTCTTTATGAAAACGCTCGCAGGCATCGCAGGTTTTATCTTCAAACAAAACTGCCAGAGGCTTGTCGGTTTCCGATGCCTTCTGCAAATCGGTGATATCGGCAAACGATTCATGATCCAGAAGTGTATACACTGAATCGTTTAGATGTTTTTCGCGGTAGCTTGGAAAATCGGTTTTCAAATACGCTTTTTCCTTAACATAATTTAAAACCTGCCTGAATTCTCTGGGCGAACGATAGCCATTAACCCGTGCAACTACCCTGTTGTTTGCATCCATAAATAACAGGGTTGGGGTGTAATGTACTTTCAGCGCCTTCGCAAGGTCTTTTTCCGAGACATTGGTTGTTTCGTTGAAAGCAACCTCACGACTGCCTTTTATATCTATGTGGATGCTATCAAAATTTTGCTGAATAAATTCACGGTTTCCACCCTCTTTTTCAGATGTTTTAAAATTATCCTTTAGCATTTGTGCGCAATAGGGACAGCCTTTAAGGTCAGCAAAAACCAGCATGTGTTTTCCTGAGTCAGCAGCTTCTGCGGCATCCTCCCTGAAATCAAGAAAACTGTCCTTAAACCACTCTGGCACAACAACATTCGCAACGCCTAACACCTTGCCCCGCTTTTTAGCTTCTGCCATAACACCGAAAGAACTGATCAGTGCCAGGGATAGAAAGATCAGGCAGGCAGGCAATTTATATTTTTTAAGCTTCATCTTTACCCTCATTTTAGCGATTCTACAAGTACATTTATTATTATAGCTATCTCCATGCAAGTTGTGCGTGATATTTGATATATATCAATTAAGGGGTATGATAAGAGATATAGCTAATCTATCTATAATAATTATTAATCAGCATTAATCAAAGGAGATACACCATGCTAAACATACAACAAACAGAAGCTTTTCCCCGTAAGCAGCCGAGAAACCATACAGGTCGCAGCATTGATCGTGACACACGTTTCAGAAATATAGAACAACGCGCCGAAAAAATGGGGCTGGAACTCAACGATGCCAGAATGGAAGCGATTGAATTTGTGCTGGATTTTTATGAACATTGTGAAGATTGCCGTAATGCACGCCAGCTAATGAAGGCTATGGATCAGGAATTTGCTGACAAAGGCGGCAAAAAATATCTCTACAGACTGTTTCCCGCTGGTCCCCTGAGCCAGATACACGAACTGGCTGATTTACCTGATTTAGGCAACCAGACAGACAAGGGATTTGGAACGAGTTATTAGTAATAGTAACAACTCAGCATATTCAATTTTATAAGCTGTTGATATTTTTAGATAGGGTCGGTGTAGCTTTGCGAAACCGACCGTGATTGTGAAGAGTCTACAGTAAATCAACAGGTTTTACCCAGCATCTAATCATACTGAGTATCTTTCCAGGTACGCATAGCAGCAAAAACCTCTGCTGAATCATTAAGTTGCCTGCCAGTGGCTTGCTCAACCCTGGCAATCACCGCCGGATTATCAGTGCGCAAAAAAGGATTTGTTTTTAATTCAAGTGATAACAGGGATGGAACTGTTGCCTTGTCCGCATCAATCAATGCCCTGGCTGCTTCTTCTCTTGCAAGCAGCTCGGCATTTTCAGGTTCTACCCATTTGGCAAATCCAATATTGCCCAGGGTGTATTCATGGGCGCAATACACAAGCGTATCCTCAGGCAGTTGCCTGATACGTTGCAATGAATCATGCAGGTCTTTTAATGTGCCATCAAACACACGTCCGCAACCACAGGCAAAAAGAGTATCACCACAAAATAATTTTTGATCTCCATAATAGGCGATATGACCCGATGTGTGACCAGGCAGATTGATTACTTCAAAACTAATATCTATTTTGTCAAAGCTGAGTAACTCTCCTCCTTGCAAGGGATGGCTGAGTAATTTGAAACCTGCACTGGGGGGACCATAAGCAGGTGGATGCGGGTTATTAGTGAGCAATTCAAATTCAGCCAGTGAACCATAAACAGCAAGTTTGGGATATTTCGCCACTAGCGCAGGAATGCCATTTGCATGATCAAAATGAAAATGGGTCACTAAAATAGCCACAGGCTCAATATTTTCTTTTTCGAGCATATTAATGACGACTGTAGCGTCACCAGGGTCTACAATAACAGCATGGCGTTTTTCTTTATCACATATTAACCAAATGTAATTATCAGAAAAAGCCGGGACAGTGATAATATGATTCATTCTGTTGTTTTGAGGTTGTTTATGAGTTCTGGAACACTATATATCATTTCTGCACCATCAGGGGCAGGTAAAACCAGTTTAATTGCAAGTTTACTGGAAAATATAAGCGATGTAGAAGTGGCAATTTCGCACACGACCCGTGCACCTCGTGAGGGCGAGATCAATGCGAAACATTATCATTTTGTAAGCGAGGATGAATTTTTAGCCGATGTTAAAAACAACAAGTTTCTGGAACACGCCAATGTCTTTGGCAATTATTATGGAACCTCCACAGATTCGGTGGATACACTTTTGCAAAAAGGTATTGATGTCATCCTTGAAATTGACTGGCAAGGCGCGCAACAAATACGTAAACTAATGCCCGAAGCGATTTCTATCTTTATTTTACCGCCCTCCAAAGAAGAACTGGAACGACGCTTGCGTGGTCGTGGCACTGACAGTGACGAAATTATCGCCAAACGTCTGGGGCAATCTTGCGAGGATATTAAGCACTATAACGAATTTGATTATGTGCTTGTTAATGACAGCTTTGACGAATCTGTCAAACAGTTAGCCAGTATCTTTTATGCTAATCGCAACAGACTCGAAAAACAGCAAATCAACAATCAGGCTTTACTGGATGAATTAACAGCAGATTGAAAAAATAATGAGAAAATAAAAAGTTCTCCAAAAAACTTAAGTTTGATTTAAGCTTTCTCATTTATTATGAAATACACAAATTGATAAACAATAGAGGAAATAAACGATAAGCACCCTCGAATAAAGCAAGTAGATGTACTTGCATAAACCAACCAAAACCGCAAAGGAATATAAAATGAACAAACTAAAATCACTCCTGCTAATCTTCAGCACATTATTATTTACAACTATGGCATTCGCCACTGACAACAGTCATGCAGAAGGTGAAAAGCTGTATAAATCAATCTGCGCCGCCTGTCACAGCATGGCAGCTGGTGGAATGGATATGGACAAGCGCATTGCGCCACCCATGGCAGGCGTTAAAAAGCATTATCTGGATGCTTACCCTGATGAAGCATCATTTGTTGAAGCCGTTTCATCCTGGATTGAAAAGCAGGACGAAAGCAAAAGCCTGATGCCTGGTGCAATCCAGAAATTCAGGATCATGCCTCCGCTTTCAGTTCCCAAAGAAGACGCAAAAAAAATTGCAGCTTATCTCTATTCAGGCAATATAGAAATGCCCGCAAAACTTGATGAACACATGAAAGAAATGCATCAAAAAATGGGCATGGAGAAACAGCATCAGGCAGGGCATGAAATGAGCCAGCAACACATGCAAATGATGGGGAAAATGCCTCAAAAACCTCAAATGCCAGTGATGGCGCAAAAGCCGCCAATAAATCATGCGAATAAAGCGCGCATGCAGATGGGACAAATGATTAACAGGATAAAACAGGGCATGAAAAACAGACAGGGTATGAATGCCTTTATGATGAAGCAACTACAGCTCTCAAATGAACAAAAGCAAAAAATGCAAAATTTAATTCAACAAAAAAAAATGATCTTGCAACCTCTTTATAAGAGGCTGCAAGAAATAAAACAGAGGATTCGCCAACTTGATGCCACCAACCAGGATTATAAGCAGCAAGTATTTGCCCTGGCAGAACAAAAAGCAAAACTGGTTTACCGCATGACCATTGAAAAAGGAGAAAAACGCTGGCAGATCGAATCAATACTCACCCCGCAGCAACGCGCCAAATTTAAACAACTCAGACAAAAACGCTTTAATCAATGGCAACAACACTGAGAACTGTCTGGGATTTTCTAAAACTTAAACAAGCAGGAAACAAAAAAAGATATGAAAAATGTAAAGGTACTTTGGACAATAATCATATTGCTACTCATTATCATAGGAGCACTGGGCTTTATAATGACCAAAGGCAGTGTAGGAAAAGTGGTTGACGGTCGTACATCCGTCGTTCTGACCACTGATGAGCGCAATCTGGTATTAAGCGAAATGCGCGCATTTTTGGTTAGTGTGCAAGGTGTGAGTCAGGCAATTACAGAAAAAGATCTGGATAAAGTGGCTGATCTTGCCCATAAGGCAGGAATGGCAGCAGAGCTGAATACACCAGGTGAATTATTGCGCAAAATTCCCGTCGCCATGAAAACACTGGGTTTTGGTACGCGTGGTTTATTTGACGACATCTCTGCTGCGGCAAAAGCAGGAAAAGACCCCCTGGAACTCCGCAAGCAACTCGACTCGCTTATGAATAACTGTATTGCCTGCCATGCTGCATTCAGGTTGCCGGAACCACAAAAGTAGAAGGTTGTCTGAGAAGTATTAAAAAAAGGGGGGGTGTACAAACCGGGGACATCCTTTACAAATTAAACCGGAGACATAGTTTACACATTATTATTAAATCGGCATAGGAGGAAACAACTATGCCATGGAAACAGGATGATATTGTGGAACTAAGAAAACAGTTTATAGATGAGTATTTAGGCAAAAACTATCCCAGTTTTTCTTATTTATGCCAATCTTATGGTATCTCAAGACCGACCGGTTACAAGTGGGTATCACGATTCAAGCAAGGTGGTATAAACAACCTTGAGGATCAATCACGTTGCCCCAAACATTTACCGAATAAAACGCCAGAAGAGATTTGCCAACTCATTATTGAAAAAAAGCTTGCCCATCCCTACTGGGGGCCCAAAAAGGTATTGGATAACTTGAAAAAGCACGATCCAAGCTTAGTATTACCCGCGGATAGCACCGCAGGTGAGATACTCAAACGGGCAGGCTTGGTCAAAAAAAGGAAGAAACGCTGGTGTGTTCCTGCCAACGAACAAGCCTTTGAAGAGATTACGAAAAACAATCAAGTTTGGGCTGTTGATTACAAAGGACAGTTTAAACTGAGGAATGGAAAATGGTGCTATCCACTTACCATGACAGATAGCCATTCGCGCTTTTTATTATGTTGTCAGGCACTGGAAAGTACGGCTTTTGAAGACACTAAACACTGGATGGAACAGATCTTTAGAGAATATGGATTACCTGATGCAATTCGTTCTGATAATGGTACACCCTTTGCGTCTATAGCCGCTGGCGGTATTAGCAGGCTCTCCAAGTGGTGGATACAATTGGATATTCGACCCGAAAGA
>JALVDQ010000167.1 GCA_027008885.1 Thiotrichaceae bacterium
TTGAAACAGCAGAAGCCAAGAGCGTCTAATTTTGGGAAGAAGCAATGAAACAGAATAACAAGAATGACAACAACAAAGTAGCGCTAATAAACACACTCGATAATATTGCTTTAAATTTGGCAAATCTTGACCTGTCTGCCGATTATAACAATATTCTTGGCGTCACCATAAAGATTCTCAAACATATTGAACATCTGGCACAAAAACTGAAAATTCCCAGCCTGCGCGCACTAACACACTGGATGCTGTTAAACACAGAGGAAACCGACAGCAATTCAGAAATCATCAAAGAACTATGTATCTCAGGTAGCTACCATAGGTGGATTGAAATACTTTCGTTAGCACTACAAAATCCCGACAAATTATTACTTGATGAATTGCAGAACAGCTTAAGCCAGCCTCACTGGAGTATTAAACCCTCCAAAATTTTACTAAACGATCTTTTGGAGTGGCTCAAGACAACGAGCAACAGCGATGCACAAGAAAGCAATATAGCACAAGCAGAACAAATCAAACCGGCAGAGGATAATTCAAAATCAGTTCTTCCAGACTATGAGGAAGAAGCACATCCGCATATCTACAAAGAAATCGAACTTGATGTATTGCAGAAAAATTATTGTGCCACGCCGGATGCTGGCTTCACCAAAAAAAGCAAACCAGACACACACTATCAGCCTCAGAATCAGCCTCAGACAAAACAGACAGAGTTGCAGCAGAAACACAGTTACTACAAGGAAATTGATCCTGAAAACCGCTTGCCAAAGGCTCAAACAGAAAACGAAAATGACTCTCAAGATACTGCAAATCCGGCTTTTAAAAGCAATGAATGTTTTGGCAAGCTGAGCCTTGAACTGGATGACATCACCATGGATCTGTTCAACCTCAGCAATACTTCTGAGGATGTCTTGCAAGACGCGGCAATATTCAATAACAAACTGGAACAGCTCGCCCTGTTTGCAAATTCATGTTCCTATTCCAGCCTTGCCCGGGTTACGCGCTGGTGTCAGCGAAATATTGATTTGTTTGCACGCAATAAAACAGCACAGCTCTATCATTTTGTCGAATCAGGCGAATCCTGGAGCTGGATAGAATTGGTCAGTTACTGCATAAGCGAACCACAGGAACTTTCCAATTTATCAACGCTTACCACCGAGCTAAGACGCAAAGAGTGGCTGGAACCTATTGCTGTGGAGGACTTGCAAGGTCTTCTTTTATTTTTAAAAGACCCTAAAAAACAGACTCTTGAAGACCATCGAAAAAGCAAAGAAGAGACAGACACCAAAAGCGATGCAGAACTATATGCCCTGCCAGAACACAATGAAGAAAACAGGCATACAAAAGAGAGTGTAGAGGATTTTAAAACAGAAAAAGAAGAAAAAAATCCAACGACTCTGTATGAGCAGCATGAACAGCATGAGCAGCACGAAGAATACGCTCATTTATCATTTAACTGGGATAAAGACACACATCCCGAACTGTTAGCCGCATACTTTGAAGAAACACCAGAACTGGTCAGCAAAATAACTGATTTTCTGCGCAAGCTGCCCAACACACAAGCCTCAAAAGAGGAATTTCAGACAGCTTCCCGCTTCGCGCATACCATTAAAGGAAGCAGCGCGGTCCTTGGTATCAGCGCCTTGTCCGAGTTTACTTATAAACTGGAAAAAATACTGGAATATCTTGCGAGCAAGCATAATTCGGAAGAATCACTAAATCCTCTAGTTGAGTCAGCGGACTGTCTGGACAGCTTATTTGAAGCAATTCAGAAGCAGCAACAGGCACCCTCCTGTTTTGCTCAAACTCTTGAGCAACTCACAAGACTTGAAAAATCTCTTCAGGCAGCAATGCCAGAAGATGATTCTCTGCTGGAATTATCAACACCAAAGCTGCCTGATTTTATTCAGACTTCAAGCGACGATGCTACACAAAACGATGCCACACAGGAAACTGCACAAGCAGCACAAGTTAAGAACATCGAAGAAGTTTTAGAGACAGACAAGGCAGAAAAGCCATCTCTGCAAGAAGAAAAAACAGAAAAACAAACCGGAACCAGCGTCCTGAACAAGGAATCTGACAAGGAAGAATTTATCACGGAACTCGAAGATATTGTGATGTCCTTATCCATGTCAGGCATGAAGCCAGACTCCGGACAGATCTGGCTGGATAATATTAGCGCAGAATTACAGCGACTTGATCTGTTAGCCGAAATATCAGGCTTTGTTGAAGTCTCAAACATCAGCCAGTGGTGTCAGCATAACCTGAAGCTGTTAAAGACGAGCAACAACGCGGAAAGCCAGGAATTTCTCCGCTCTGGCGAGTGCTGGAGCTGGATCGAATTAATCAGTGCCAGCCTTGCTGATCCTGAGGAAAAAAGCTATTTAGCCCAGCTAAGCCAGACATTAACACGTCCGCAATGGCTCGATCCCATTTCCAGGGAAGATTTACAGGCAATCCTGTTAGCGCTTAACTCAACAAGCCAGCCAGCCCCAAGCCCTGAAGAAAACCCTGAAGAAAAAATCCAGAGCAAAAACACCACTCTGCAAAGCGGGAAGGATGCCGAAAAGACAAGCGGCACAGACAAACAAAACGTGAGCGCAGCAGAAACGCACACGCCACCAGAACTTTCATTTAGCTGGGATGATGATATTCATCCCGAACTTCTTTCCATTTACCTGCAAGAAACACCCGAACAAATAACCGAAGTTAGCCAGTTAATTTACAAAATTGCTGAAAACAGGGCGAATAAAGACGACCATCAACATGCTGCACGAATCGTTCACACCATCAAGGGAGCAAGCGCTGTCGTAGGCATAACCGCGCTGGCAGAATTTACCCATAAGCTTGAAGATATTCTTGAATATTCTGTGACTCATCAAATGCCCTCCCGGATGAACGCATTATTGCTTGAATCAGCAGATTGCCTCGAGGATACTTTTGAAAGCATTGTAAACAGGCAGCCAGTACCCGCAGAGTTTCAAGGTCTTCTGCAAAAATTAAGCCATTTTGCCAACAGCCTTGAGAATCTCGATGAAGAAACTGAATCACCCGGATCAGACACACTAAAAATGCCCGAGCTGCCAGATTTTATCAAGACGCCAGATAACAATCCGGACAACAATAAAGCCAGCACTCCTCCGGCAAACACCGAGACTCCCCCATCCACTCCGGCAAATACAGCTGAAGCGGCAGAAACACATCTTAGAGTACCACTCAGTGTCATTGACAAACTGCTGAATCTGGCTGGAGAACTGGTGACTACCACGACTCAAATTTCAGACAAGCTTGAAAGAAGTATAGAAACCAACAAGCAAAACAGGTCTCAGGATAACTACGTTCACAAAATGTTAAGTGAGCTCAGCAACACCATTTCAAAACAGGAAAGCAACCAGGCAAGAAAATATAACTCGCTCAAATACAGTGAGTTTGATTCACTCGAAATGGATACCTACAACGAACTGCACAGCATCGCTGGTCTTCTTACCGAAAGCATTATTGACGGCGAAGAAATAGACCGGCAATTAGGTCACCAGCTTTCCGAGCTAAAAGACTATGCCCGCTCCATGGGACGTTTAAACAAGGAACTCAGCGAGATTATACTGCAATCACGCATGGTCTCTATCAATGATCTGGTACCCAGACTGGAAAGAATTGTCAGGCAAACCTGCCGCAAAACAGGCAAAAAAGCAGAACTCGCCGTCACTGGAAACAATATTCACATTGATACCGACATACTCAACAAGCTCTCTGATCCCTTGCTGCATCTATTACGAAACTCTGTTGATCACGGCATCGAGCCACCCAAACAAAGAAAAGCAAAAGGCAAGTACGAAACCGGACGCATTCATCTTACTTTCGCCAGAGAAAGCAACCATATTTATATGGAGCTTAAAGATGACGGAGCCGGCATTGATACAGACAAGATATACCAGCATGCGGTAAAATCGGGATTAATCAATCCCGCCCAGGAATACACCAAAGACCAGATACTTCAGTTGATTCTGCAACCCGGCTTCACAACCCAGGATAAAATCACCGATATTTCTGGTCGCGGTGTCGGCATGGATGTCGTCAACGATGCCGTCAAAAAACTGAATGGCAGTCTTGAAATTAGCAGCCAGAAAGACCAGGGAACCACATTTAGCATCAAACTGCCACTCACCCTGGTCACATCAGCAACATTGCTGGTCGAGATTTCAGGACACCCTATCGCCATTCCTTCTGATATTATTGACCAGCTTTTCTATCTGTCACCCAACCAGGTCAAGGAAAAAGATGGCATTCACTATATCCAGCATAATGACAACGAACTCCCGATCATAGCAGCGGCAAGCCTGCTCAACTGGGCTGTCACGCCGCTGGACTACTCGGTAACAAATACACTGCTACTGATAAAGGGTAAACAGCAACTACATGCCGTCTATGTGGATAAAATCATCCAGTCACGCGAAGTCGTCATAAAAAGCCTGGCTCCCTGGCTGGACTCCAAAAAAGGACTAATCGGTGCCTGTCACTTGCCCGATGGCGGCGTAGCACCTGTTATCAACCTGGCACAGCTGTTAACATCAACATACAACGACACTAAAAACAAAGAGATATTCCAGCCAGCACCACAGCAGCCTGAAGATAACTCTAACGATGGAATACCACAGGTGCTTGTGGTTGATGACTCATTAAGCAACCGCAAAGCATTAAGCCTCACAATTGAACAGGCAGACTACCAGGTATTGACTGCTATCGACGGTCTTGATGCCTTGCAGATAATGAATGAAAACCAGATTGATGTTGTTTTTACCGACCTTGAAATGCCCAGAATGAACGGACTGGAACTCACCCAGGCAATCCGCGCATGGGAAGCCAAAAAACATACTCCAGTCGTTATGATTACATCACGAACAACGAATAAACACAGACAACTGGCAAGAAAAGCCGGGGTTAATCAATACCTGACCAAGCCTGTTATTACAGAAACATTGCTTAAATCGTTAGAGCACTGGCTAAAAGAGGATGCGCTAATGAATAAATAGCCATATAAGCAATACAATACAGAACAACACCCATCCCCCCCTTTTTTTATATATTTTAAAAATATATAAAAAAAAGGGGGGGATGGGTATAACTAAATCAATAATAACAATTAATAATATTAAAGGGACATTAGCATGAACAACACTAATGATAACATTGATGGCAACACAGCAAGCCTTTCAGAAAAAAGTATTGGCATCTACTTTTCAAACATAAACAACAAAGACCAGAAAATTTTTGAAAAGGTCATCGCCTTCAATAATTCACATAATATAAAATCACATTATTGTGACGAACCGGACTCCGCCGATATCATTATTACCACGGAACAAAATATGTCACAGCTGGATCAGGGCAGCTCGGCCGTTGTCGTCGTTATCGGGAATGACCGCTCGCTGGGCGATATTCAACTCGCCCCACCCCTGCTCATCACGCGCGTAATGAAAGCGGTAGAAAACGCCATAAAAAAAATTGGCGTCGAAAAAAGCACAAACAAACCAGCTTCAGTAAAACCACAAAGCACTGAACAAAAACACTATCATGCACTTGTGATTGATGACAGTGCCTCCATTCGTAAACAGCTGGAGCTGGAACTTCGTGATGCAGGTATTAGCAGCGACTTTGCGGAATCGGGGGAACAGGCTCTGGAAAAAATCCAGCAAGAAAAATTTGACCTGATTTTTCTGGACATCATCATGCCGGGAATCGACGGCTATGAAACCTGCAAAAAGATGCGCACAAATGCCGCATACAAAAAAACACCCATCATTATGCTGAGTGGCAAAAACTCACCTCTGGACGAAGTAGAAGGTGTTATCGCCGGAGCAACCTGCTATCTGACCAAACCGGTCAAAAGCGACATGCTGCAACAAACCCTCAACAGAGTCACCAAATGGATTGACAACTTCGCAGATGCAAGAAAAGAACAAATGACAGCGTAAGAATCCTGAACAGTTTGAGCCACTAAGTATAAAATACTCAAGTTTCGGCGTTCAAAAACAGCATAGAAACATTGATTCCAGTCATTCAGTTTAAGTAACGCAGAGAACCACGGAGTTAACATTATAAAAAGTATCAAACAAGAATGTGCAAACGAAGAGAATGTGCAAACGAAGGGGATGTAAATTGTTTTCCTCTTTACAATACAATCTCTGCGGTTCTCTGCGAATATCTCTGTGTTCCTCTGCGTAACGATAGATTTGAACTCCGAAACTTGAGTAAAATATATAAAAAAAGGGGGGGATGGGTTAGTAACCACCCTTGCGTGTTGTTGCAGGTAAACCCGCCACTTTTAAGCCCTGCTTGCTTGGCGCGCGCGGGAAAAGCGAGTACAGATCCTTGCCTTTTAACTTTTTGCCCCAGACCTTGGACATATGCTTGGTGATGGCACGTTCCATTGGCTGATTGCCATTATTATTAATATATTCGTCGCGTAAATATGCAATAACATCCATATGTTCATCTGTAAGCTCAATACCTTCTATTTCAGCAAGAGCCTTGCAGACGTCTTCATCCCAGTCATTCAAATTAACCAGATAACCCGCATCAGTAGTTTCGATTGTCCTTCCATTAACTTCCAGTGCCATGAATATCACCTCTTTCAATGCTAAAAATACTAAAGCAATATAAGATGTCACAATAAAAACAAATTGTCACCCCCTCCTATACTTAGTAAATAAGTATTATTTAACAAACCTATCCTTTTCGGGGTATACCCCTGAAGCACCGCCACAGTGTATATTTCTCGCCAATATAAAACTATCCAAAAGCTACTGGAGATCTCATAATGAGCAACAAATCAGAATTAATTCAGGAAATGCTAGATATGCAGGAAAAATTTAGAGCATACGAGCAAAGTGGCGAGTTTGATGCCGAAGATTATTACGTTGGTGAGTGGAAAGCATACCGCGAACGCTATCAGGAGCTAACTAACGAAGTACGCGAAATTGCTTCAAAAGAAGTCAACTTCTGGAAATAATTTAAAAAATTTCCGATAAATTTCCAATAAAAAAGCCGCTACAAACAGCGGCTTTTTTATTGCCAGGCAAAACTGAATCCGTTTATCCATAAAAGGATGACATTTATCTCCTGTCTATTAGAATCACCCATAATAAAAACCCAAGGAGAAAAAACATGCAACAAGCAAACCCCTATGCTGTTCCAAATGCACCTGTAGAAGACGTTTATGAAAATCAGGAAACAGCCGATATCAATATTTTTACCCCTAACGGAAGACTCGGACGAGTACGCTACTTTTATTATTCCACGCTGGTCGGTGTTGTCGGTATGATTGGCATCATGTTGGCTTCCCTGCTAATCAATATCAGCCCGCTTGTTGCCGGAATTATTATCGCAGCCCTTTATATCGCCATGATTGTTCTGGGAGTTTTTCTCGCAATCCAGCGCAGCCATGATTTGAATAAATCAGGCTGGTTGAGCCTGCTACTATTAGTCCCCTTTGCATTCCTGTACTTTTATTTTGCACCAGGCAGCAAAGGCACAAATCACTACGGTGCGCAACCACCCGCCAACTCAAAAGGAGTCATTGCTGGCGCAATTGCCATACCTCTCGTCATGATTGTGCTCATGGGGATTCTTTCAGCCATTGCAATACCGTCCTACTCCGAGCGTGCAGGACAGACAGATGCATTAGACATCCAGACCGAAATGGCAAAATAATTAATCACTGCCTGGAGACAGCGCAATAAATTAAGTACCCAAACAAAATTAATTAACAATTTTGGAGGGGTACTTACATAACCACAATGTAGTAGTAAGTCACAGCCCAGATTAGAGCCAGAAAAAAGATAAATTGAAATATGCCCAGGAAAAATTTTAACCTGGGCAAGTGAAATTTCTTTTTGCAGTCCGTTAATTTCATTTTATGTCTTGGTGTATCCATACAATTATTGAGACGACTGTAATATTATATCGTTCATTCAATTTATCCGGATGGATACAATTTATTCAGGATGGCATAAGATTTAGCCAGGAATAGATAATTATGGTATTTTTTATTCAGGCTCACATTCATTACACATACCTCTTCTTTTATCCTATACGCCTTGCAATTTTTCAAACAGCAACTTCAGTTAAAATACTTTGGGAAACCTCCATAAAACTCCTGCTAATTTAAGAGTCACTAAAATTACTGTTATCATTAAATGGATGCTGTTATATTCAACCCACTATTGTTCAGATGCATTATTGATACAGCTGATGCAATACGCTAGGAAATCGTTGAAACTACGATGCTCCCCTCGGAACGGTTTAAAGCCCGATACTAGCTTCTTTTAATCTGCTTTAAGTACGAAGGGTACTTGGGAGAAATCAATGAAAGCCGCTATAAACGTACAAATACAGACTTGTTATTTTAAACATCATAATGACATTTTTGTAAAAAAAGGGAGTGTATTAATACGATTAATATCGCTCAGCCAGCTCTCTGTTTAGATATCAAGTTCTAATCTAAAATGAAATACACTCTGATTGCAGGGACGCAATCGGGCTGTGGCAAAACATCAATCACGCTTGCAGTCCTCCAGTTTCTCAAGGCAAAGAATAAGTCAGTGCGCGCCTTTAAAACAGGTCCAGACTTTCTTGACCCTATGTGGCACAAGGCAATTACCCAAAAAACCAGCTATAACCTTGATACCAATATGATCGGGATTGAGCAAAGCCAGCAAATTATTCAAGATCACCAGGATGCTGAATTTGGTATTGTTGAAGGAGTAATGGGCTTGTTTGACGGGCGTGACGGGGTTGGAGGCAAAGGCTCAGGTGCGCATCTGGCAAAATCACTGGGGATTCCTGTCTGTCTGGTTATTGATGCCAAAGGCATGGCTGGCTCCGTGGTTCCGTTAGTAAAAGGCTTTGTGGCTGAAGCCCAAATTGTTGGTTTTGAAATAACGGGAATTATTGCCAACCGCCTTGGCAGTGAAAACCATGCCAGTATTATTCGAGAACTTTTGGCAGATTATAAACTCCCCCCGCTCATCGCATGGATGGAAAAAAATGCGCCAACCATGCCAGAAAGGCACTTAGGCTTGCAAATGCCCGAAGAACAGTCCGTGCCAGATTTTTCACAAGTCTTTCATGCTGATCTGGATTTGTTTACCGCAGCATTATCTGAAAATACAATGCCTGAAAATGCTTTAGGTGATGTTTCTTTGGATGAGAAACAAAACAGTAACCTGCAAACAGAACGCTATCTTGAAAACAAAAAAATAGCCATTGCGCGTGATTCGGCTGCCTGCTTCATCTATCAACATAACCTTGACTGGCTACAAAATCAGGGCGCGACTCTTCAATATTTCTCACCTGTTGCAGGTGACAAAATCCCGGAAGATATTGATGCCATCTGGCTACCCGGTGGCTACCCAGAATTACATGCAGAAGCCTTGAGCCATTCAAATACCTGGCAATCCCTTACTCAACATATTGATAAAGGCACGCCCTGTCTGGCTGAATGTGGCGGTATGATGATGCTTGGAGAAGCACTGCTTGATCATGCAAAAAAACACTGGCGAATGGCTGGTATTTTACCAATCCAGTGCCATATGCAAGATCGACTTGCCTCTTTGGGCTATCGTGAAGACACAGCAACAGGCATTAAAGGGCATGAATACCATCATTCAAAACGTAAAAACCTGCAAGAATTGCCTAAAGCATTTTCATTAAGTCGGGGTGATGAAGGTTTGCGTTATAAAAACCTTCGTGCTTCTTACGTTCATTGGTATTTCAGCTCAAACCCCAAAATAGCCGCATCTTTCTTTTTAAGAGAATCGAATACATGAGTAAAAAAGTATGGTTTGTTGGAGCAGGCCCCGGAGACCCGGAACTTATCACCGTAAAAGCCCAAAACCTGATTAAAACAGCGGATGCAATTTTATATGCAGGCTCATTAGTGCCTCATGCACTGACTCAATGGAGCAAGCCAGATTGTGTGATACAAGATTCAAAAGGCATGTCACTTGATGAAATCACCGACTGGCTGATCCAGCAGGCTGAGGATGGCAAAGTTGTGATTCGCCTGCAAACGGGCGATCCATCACTTTATGGCGCCTTGATTGAAATGGTGCAGCCATTGGATAAAGCAGGCATAGAAGTTGAAGTGATCCCGGGGATTTCATCTGCGATGGCTGCTGCGGCCGCCGCTGTTGAAAGTTTAACACTTCCGGAGGTAACGCAAACGGTCATTCTTACAAGGGTTGAAGGGCGCACTCCAATGCCTAAAGGTGAGTCTCTAAAAGAATTGGCAGCGCATCATTCGACGCTTTGTCTATTTCTCTCAATTACGCTTTTGCATAAAGTGACCAAAGAATTAATAGAGATCGGTTATGCAGAAGACTCCCCTGTAACTGTGGTGCAAAAAGCCAGTTGGGGAGAACAGGAAAAAATCGTCAAAGGCACACTCAGTACCATTAAAAAGCAATGTCAGACAGAAAAAATAGCATCACAAGCGATGATTATTATTAGCCCAACTTTAGGCGCAAGAGATTGGGATACCTTAAAGAAATCCAAATTATATGATGCCAGCTTTACCCACCGGTTTAGAAAAGGCATAACAACAGAGAGCAGCAAATGAAACAGAATTGTATCTTGTTAATTGGTCATGGCTCGCGTGATCCTGATGGTAACCCACAAATAGAGAAATTTGCAGAACAATGGCGTGAGCAACATCCAGATTGGCAAATAGAGCTATGCTTTATTGAGTTTGCGGAAATAGAGATTGAACAAGGTCTAAAAAATGCCGCAGAGAAAGGCAAGCGGGTGATCGTCGTTCCTCTGGTTTTAAATGCAGCAGGTCATGTGCGGGCTGAAATCCCTCATCATATCGAACATGCCAAAGCACATTATCCTGATACCCAGTTTGTCTACACTCCACCAATTACGGCGGGAGAGCCAGTGTTTAATATCCTTCAGCGTAAGCTTAATAAAAGTTTTGCTGAACTTGATTATCCTGCTCCCGCCAATACAGGCATTATTGTTTTAGGCAGAGGTTCATCAGATCGCAAAGCCAATGGTGAAATTAGTAAAATTGCCCGTTGGTTATTTGAAGAAACACAGCATGAACTGGTCGATATTGCTTTCACAGGAGTTACAACGCCAAGGCTTGAAACCGTTGTACAACGTCAGGCAATATTGGGGATGAAACAAATAATTATTCTGCCAATGTACCTGTTTGATGGCACCTTGATAAAGCGCATTCAAAGGCAAATAGCGCGCTTACAGCAGCAGTATCCACAAATTGCTTTTGCACAGTCTAGTTATTTTGGCTTTGAGCCTGAGATATTTGACGTGCTAAATCAGCGTGTTGAAGCGGTTTTACAAAACCATGAAAAAGCAGAGTTTTTGGATATTGATCCTGATGCTCACCACCACCATCACCACCACTGATTGATAGAAAAACAGAGGTTAACTATGAGTAACAACACCGTTACAGAACAGCTCACTGAAGCAGGACGAAAGATCGAGCACAGCTCTTTTGATATTGTCACACAAGAAGCAGGTGAACATCACTATAGTGATGATCAATGGCAAATTGTTCGCCGCATGATACATGCCACCGCTGATTTTGAATTTAATGGGCTTGCGGAGTTTCATCCTGATGCCATAAACGCAGGCATAGAAGCAATTCGCCAGGGTCGCCCAATTGTTGCCGATGTCGAAATGATTTGTGTGGGTTTATCAAAACCACGCTTAAGCCATTTTGGCATAAGCACCCACCAGTTTATTTCAGATGCAGATGTGATTGCAAAAGCACAAGATGAAGGCACAACACGTGCCGTTCAAGCAATGCGTAAAGCCCAGCAAAAAGGTCTGTTAAACAATGGCATTGTTGGTATTGGTAATGCGCCAACAGCACTCCTGGAACTCAAGCGCATGATCGTCGAAGAAGGCGTAAAACCGGCCATTATTATCGGAATGCCTGTTGGCTTTGTCTCAGCCGCAGAATCCAAAGATGCACTGGCAGAAATTGAAAACATCCCCTGGATTATTTCCCGTGGGCGCAAAGGTGGAACAACG
>JALVDQ010000168.1 GCA_027008885.1 Thiotrichaceae bacterium
GCTGATTTGAGCTAGATTTTTTATCAATTTGAGGCGAATAGTTGTTCTATTTAACGAAAATTGAGGGAAAATCTAGCCAAATTCAGCTTTTCCGCAGTAGGCTCACTATTTTCAGACAGGCTCCTAGAACAGGCAAAAAACTTGTTATTACAAGACTTATGTCCTAACCTCTATGCTTTGTAAAATACACTTTTACCTCTGAATAGAAGTTAAAACATAATATGAGCAATAAAACTCCGGTTCCTGTAAGTAGTAAATTAGTACAACAATCACATTTTTTTGCTTCATTGCCTGAAACATTTGTAGATGTCATGGTGCGGGATTTCAAGGCAGAGCGCTGGGCAAAAAAGTCCTATATTGATCAGAAAATTCTGGAAAAACGCTTCTTTTTATTGCTTGAGGGGCGCGTAGAAATGATGCGCACCAACCCGACCACCGGACGCAGTGTAACCCTTGACCTGCTTCATCCGGGAGATGGCTTTGACATCATCGTTCTGCTGGATGGCAAGCCCCATGATGTTATTATATCTCCCATTGAAGACATAAAGGTAATCTCCGCTCCCATCGAAAAAATGCGCGAATGGATATGGACCTACCCGGAATTGAATCGGCAGTTTATGCCATACCTGGCGCAAAAAATGAGGGAACAGGAAAACAAGACAACTGACTTTGCACTATATGACATAACAACACGCCTGAGCCGTATTATCTTACAAAACCTGAATAAAATCAGAAACTACACCGGACTGGCACAGGATGAACATAAACACCACCTGATTTCCGGGCTCTCAGATGAAGTTCTGGCGCGCCTAGTCGGCTCGGTTCGCCAGGTCATAAACCAGCAATTACAGCATTGGAAAAAAGAAGGAACCATTGATAAACAACGTAATAAAATTATTATTAATGACCTGCAAAAAATTATAGACGATGCCGATTATGCATTATCCAGATATTAAGTCTGTATAACTAAATTTTGGCTTCAAAACAGCCATAAAATACAATTGAACTCAAGTTTCAGAGTTCTAAGTACCCGCTCAAAATTAATCTAACAATTTAGCCCCTGTTTTCTGATCTTCTTCGTTATTGCTTTGGTCACATAGCCCACTATGCTCCCGTCGCAATGCCTTGAATATCAAAAAACAGGAAACGAAATTTTGTTAAATTAATTTTGCTTGGGTACTTAATCTATCGTTACGCAGAGGAACACAGAGATATTCGCAGAGAACCGCAGAGACTCTAAAAAAGGAAAACAAAACTTAAACCGAATAAACTGGAACCAGTGTTTCCATGTTGTTTTTGAACTCCGAAACTTGAGATAAAAAGTATCAAACAATAGTGTGCGAACAAAGGGAAGGATAGCCTGCAAACGAAGCATAAAACCGCCCCCTGCGATTCAAATCAAACCTCTCTGTTTAAAGATTTTAGAAGCGAGCGCAGCTCATGCGTAGCAAAGCTGACATCTTTTTCCAACTGATCAACCCGTTTAAGCATCATTTTAATCTTGTCCTTATCTGATTGATGCTGATCCACAATTTTATCAAGCTCGGCAACTGCCTTTAGTAAAAAAGGGGATATTTCATAGACTTCAACAGAACCTGATTTGCTTGTATCATCCGCCACCATTTTTGCAGAACGACCAAATTTAAACGTCTTGCGTTCCGGCAGGACGGAGCCTTTTTTGCGTTTATAGTAAATTTTTAAAATATCCCTGTCTTTACCATCCTGACGCAGGGAATAGTGTGTTATTTCATTACTGCGCTTGATCCCCATTTCTTCCAATATCGGAAACTGACTCATAATTTACAAACCTTTTGATTATTTACTGAACATCTCTTTATAGACCAAATCGGCAAAATTATCATCCTGTAAAAACAAGGAACTTTTTACAGTTTGAACCCTGAAACTTGAGTTTTTAAATTCACCAGCAGCCTTACACATTATCTTTTTTTCACATATTTTCTGTTCGTTTTATGCTCTAATACGCCATAAATTAACGAATATGGACAGATCAATGCATGAAGATTTAGTTACTGCACGCATAACACCTACAGAACATTTAAGAATACTTTCCCAGCTTGAAGTAAACAGGCTGCTCGACAGCAGCAAAAACGGGCTTCACAAGCTCTTTAGAGAATGTTCTCTGGCGGTTCTTAGTCATGGAAATTATACCGATGATGCCAGGGAACTGATGCGCCGCCATAATGCTTTTGATATTCGCATTCTTCAACAGGACCGCGGCATCAAGCTCGAAGTTAAAGGCGCGCCTGCTGAAGCGTTTGTCGATGGCGAAATGATCAAGGGCATTAATGAGCATCTTTTTTCTGTTTTAAGGGATATTGTTTATACCAGAGAATTTATAATTGACAATCCAAACTTTAATCTTGAAGACAGTGGCGATATCACTAATGCTGTGTTTCATATTCTGCGCAACGCGGATATTTTCTCCTACGGCATTGAACCCAAACTGATCGTTTGCTGGGGCGGTCATTCGATTTCAAGAACCGAGTACGACTATACAAAAGAAGTTGGCTACCAACTGGGTTTGAGAAAGCTGGATATTTGCACCGGTTGCGGACCTGGTGCCATGAAAGGTCCGATGAAAGGCGCAACCTTTGGGCATTCCAAACAACGTATCCACAACGGTCAATACCTGGGAATTACAGAACCCGGCATTATTGCCGCAGAATCACCCAACCCCATCGTCAATGATCTGGTTATCCTGCCTGACATTGAAAAACGTCTGGAAGCTTTTGTACGTACCGGTCATGGCATTATTGTCTTCCCCGGTGGCGCAGGAACAACCGAAGAAATACTCTATATTCTGGGCATCCTGTTACACCCTGAAAATACCTATGTTCCCTTTCCACTTATATTTACCGCGCCAGAATCATCGCGCAACTACTTTGAACAAATTGACCGGTTTATTGGCGACACACTGGGAGAAAAAGCCCGGCAGAAGTATCAAATTATTATTGATAATCCTGCCAAAGTTGCCCGAAAAATGAAAAAAGGCATGAAGAAAGTTCGTGACTTCAGACGCGAACACAGCGATGCATACTACTTTAACTGGCTTCTGAAAATTGATCACGAATTTCAGAAACCCTTTATCCCGACACATCAAAACATGAAAAATCTTGAGTTAAGCAAAGACCTGAAAAAGCATGTACTCGCCGCCAACCTGCGGCGCGCATTCTCCGGCATTGTTGCCGGTAATGTCAAACAGGAAGGCATCAAAGCCATCAAGGAACACGGGCTATTTGAAATCAGTGGTGACAAGGAGATTATGCAGGGCATGGATACGCTCTTAAAGTCGTTTATCCAACAAGACCGCATGAAGCTACCCAGCGATACGCCATATACACCCTGCTATAAAATTGTGAAGTAAGGGAAATGGATAATAATACCCATCCCCCCCTTTTTTTAACAT
>JALVDQ010000169.1 GCA_027008885.1 Thiotrichaceae bacterium
GGCTGACCCTGAAAACAGGGCGGGAAACCCGGAATTAACCGCCTACATTGCTAACTACATTAAAACAGGTAAGCGCTGACCCATGATGAAGCTGCTACAAAAACTGCTGGCTAATCCATTTATTCTGCAAAGTTTATGGTCACTGATTGCCCGTTTTACAGGTGTGGCACTGAATTTTGCCGTGATTTTGGTGATCACAAACCGTTTAAGCAAAATTGAGGCAGGCGATCTTCTGCTATTAATGCAATTTGTCACTGGAGTCGCCCTCTTTAGTCGCCTCGGCATTGACCAGCTTTTAATCAAGGAAGTGGCAAGTTCACATGAATCACATTCTGATTTTCGCAGTACCTATCTAAAGCGCAGCTATTTCGCCGTTTTCAGCCTGTCACTTGTTTTTATAGCGATCTGGTTAATACTCAGCCCTGCCATTCGCTCTGCATTTTTTGATAACGGCAGTGATCATATTATTTCGTTGAGTGATTTAATGCTGGCGAGTATCGGGGTTCTGTTTTTTAATCTTGTCATACTCAACAGCACCTATCTTAAAGCGATTAAAAAGACGGTAGCGGGTGTATTGGGACAAAATGCCCTGCCAGCCGTCTCCTTTCTGTTTTTTATCGGCATTTTCTGGGATTATTTTACCGAGAAGCAGCACTATATTAATTTGTATACTGCTTCCAATGTCCTTGCCGGTGTTCTTGCTGTTATAATCACATGGCGTTATCTTCAGCCCGCTATGCCCGCTAAAAAAAGCAATGGGAACAATGAGGGCAATACAGGCAAAGAAAGCAGGGCAATTAAAAAGCCCGATGCGGTACCCAATGTCTACGCTGTCATTAAAAAATCCATGCCTTTGGCTCCTGTCTCAATATTTGCCTATTTAATGCTTTTTGCGGATACCATTATGGTTGGCTGGTTTTTAACAAATGACCAGGTTGCTAATTATAGTGTGGCTGCCAAATTATCGTATATCATCCTGTTTTTCTTGCAGGCTCTTGAGGCAACCATCTACCCCAGATTACTCAATACCGCAAAGCAGAATCCTGACAGGTTGCCGGGGTTTTTCTGGCAATCCACTTCTTTGGTGATTGGCGTTGTTTCAGTTGTAACCCTTGTTATGTATTTATTCTCAGACTGGATACTGGTCGCCTTTGGTGAAAGCTACACAGTTGCAAAACACGCTCTTGGTCTGCTTTTGCTGGCACAATTACTGCGTTCTGCAAGCCTGACTTTTTCCTTTATGTTTATTATTCGGGAAAAAGTACGCTATCTGAATATTATTTTGGTGGTTTCGCTGATCATTAATCTGCTCTGCAATATTATCTTTATTAAAATGTACGGAATAGAAGGAGCCGCCCTCGCCACACTAATCGCCAACGGCATACTTCTTTTTTCTGTTTTGGGTTTGTTTTATTTGAAAAAATTACTACTCCAGAAGACAACCAGGGAGCAAATAGCATGATTATTCGCATCCTTGCCATGCTCTTTGTTATTTCAATTTTTATACCCGTTGAATTTCACTATCTGCTTGGCACCTTGCGCATCGAGGCTTACCGCGTGGTACTCGGTCTGGTTTTGATTTATGCTTTTCTGAATATAAAAAACGTGTTGGAAAAAGCAGATATTATTGATGTTTTGCTGTTTTTCTTTACCCTGCTTGCCAGTGCCAGCCTTATTTATAATCATGGTCTGCAAAAAGGAATTGAATCATCGGGTATTCTGATTATTGAAATACTTGGCGCATTTTATCTTGCGCGCTTATTTATTGTGACACCCAAAGAGTATTACCAGATCAATATGTGGTTTGCGACAATTCTGGCACTACTGGTGTTTTTCTCAATATATGAAGCTTTTGCAAAGCATCGCATTCTGCATGAGTGGGCAAAGAATATTACCGGGCATGACTCGCTGGATTATCGCCTGTATACGCATTACTACATTCGCATGGGGATTATGCGTACCACCAACCTGTTTGCACACCCGATTCTTTATGGAACCATTGGTGCCATTTTCTTCCCCTTTATCATTCTTCTGACAATTTATAAATTCAAAATCAGTAACCTGCTGAGATCAATCGCAATTTTAATCGGTATGATCTCTACCCTGTCTTCCGCACCACTGCTTTCGGTGGCTTTTCAGGGCATGACGGCGGTGCTCACACGTTTCTGGTCTGGCGGAAAACGCTTCTGGTTTGGTTTTGCCTTCCTTGCCCTGTCGGGAATGATCCTGATTAATGCCATTTCAAATCGTGGCTTTTTTGCCATTTTAATCTCCTACCTGACATTTAACCCGGTCACTGGTTATTACCGGATGTTACAGTGGCAATACTCGATGGATGATATTATAGATCATCCCCTGTTTGGCATTGGTTTACATGACTGGACACGCCCGCAATGGATGAACAGCAGTATTGACAGCTTCTGGCTGTTAATGACATTGCAACATGGCATCATTGCCAGTTTGCTGCTGTTATTTGTCTGCCTGTATGCTGTTTTTCATGTTTTAAACCGCTTGCACAAGCACCACCCTGCCACCCGCTGGATGGTTCAATCCTGGATTTTGGCATTTATGTCACTGATTTTAATTGGTTTTACCGTGGATTATTTTGGCAAGATACAGCCTTTGTTCTTTTTTGTTCTGGGTTCGATTGGCTGGGCGAGAGACTATCCCAGACTCAATCAGGTTTTGACGCGCATGAGCCATATTGCCAAATTGCGACAATTAAGAAAGGAGGGGAAAATATGAGTGAAGATATGACAAAAATAGTAAAAAAAGGGGGGGGATGGGTTTCTCTTCAACAGCTAACCACTGAGCGTCCACTCCCCTGCTGTCCAGGGAGAATCGCTTTATGAGAGCCCGTTTTATTAACCAGGATATGTTTATGCTGCTGGTGCGCATCCGCAATTCCCTGCTTTATATAAGAACCTGGTATTTCCGCACAGTTTACGGCATGAATATTGCGAAAGATGTACGCCTCTCATTCAAGTCACGCATTGATAAAACCAATCCCAAAGGGCTGACCATTGGTGAAAAAACCATGGTTACCTTTGATGCGATTATTTTGTCCCATGATTATGCCTCACGCCGCCATACTGCCAAAACGGTGATTGGTTCCTATTGCTTTATCGGATGTGGCTCCATCATTATGCCCAATGTCACGATTGGTGATCATGTGATTGTCGCGGCAGGCAGTGTCGTCACCAAAGACGTTCCCTCAAATTGCATTGTCGCAGGCAATCCTGCCAAAGTGATCAAGACAGGAATTGATACGATTGCGTATGGCATGTTGACAGAGGAATATCTGGCGAACGCATCCAAAAACAGGGCATCAAAGAAGCAAGATTCCAGGCAGGATACTTCCGGAGAAAAGAGTTCCGATGAGCCAGCTTGATATTATCCTCGTCTCATACAATACCGCTGAA
>JALVDQ010000170.1 GCA_027008885.1 Thiotrichaceae bacterium
TAAATAAAAATGATAAATACAAACCACGCTTTGAACGCTTTATGGAAACATTAAAGTAAAACTGTTACAGACTTTAATCTCCCTCTGCAACAGGCTAAAAGACAGTTATTACGCAGAGAACCGCAGAGATTGTAAAGAAGGAAAACAATTTGCATTCTCTTCGTTTACACATTCCTTCGTTTGCACATTCCTTCGTTTGCACATTCCTTCGTTTGCACATTCCTTCGTTTGATACTTTTTATAATATTCTCCGTGGTTCTCTGCGAAAAACTCTGCGACTCTTGCGTTACTTAAACTGAATAATGGGATCAGTCAGTGTTTCTATGCTGTTTTTGAACTCCGAAACTTGAGTTATTAATTATTATTGACCACCTGCTAATCAATAAAGACGTAAAATTGTATATACTGCAGCTTTCAATTAGTGATTGAAGGCTGCAGTATACTTCAGTTTCAGATTTTTTATGAAAAATCAGTTATTGTAGGTTGAGGTATAGTTAATATTAAATATTACGCCTATAATCTATCTACCATGATTAATAGAACGGTCTATAATTTCCTCAAAAACAAGTCAGCATCCAGATTTGGGCGCATTACGACCCTGACGGGCGCGCGACAAACAGGCAAAACAACTCTGGTAAAAGAGGTGTTTCCTGAATTTGATTATATTTCTCTTGAAGATCCGATTAGCCGACCGGATTATGCAAGATTATCTGCTGTGCAGTGGTATCAGCAGCACCCTGTTGTTATTCTGGATGAAATTCAAAAGCTTCCTCAACTGATTGAATCGGTCAAGGCAGTGTATGACCAGTTTTCGGATGCACGTTTTATACTCCTGGGTTCGAGCCAGATTCTTCTCTTAAAACAGGTAAAAGAAAGCCTTGCTTGGACAGGCTCCGATGGTTAACCCGACAAACAAACACTGATCAAATAATTCAATGATATTTTTATGGCTGTTTAATCCTAAACTTTAGTTAAAACTTGCCGTTATTATTTTTCCATTCTTTCCTGGGTGGAATGGTTTCAATCGTATCCCAGTGTTCTGCTATTTTTCCGTTTTCGACACGAAACAGATCGTAGAATGAAGTAGGTTTACCCGCAAATTCACCTTCGCTTACACTCAAAACAAAGTTGCCTTCACCAAAAATTTTGTGAATTTTATTATATTTCATTGTGATACCTTGTTGTGCCATTGCTTTGATAGCATTTCCAAGCCCTGAGAGACCATCAGAGATATTTGGATTATGCTGGATGTAATTATCACCATCAAAATATCCCGCCAGTTTTTCCATTTTTCCATTGACAAGCACATCTTCTAAAAATGAACGCACAAGCGTTTTATTTTCTTCAGTTTTATCAAGATCAGTGACTTTTACAGAACCATCTATCATGGTGTGACCACTTCCATTGGGGCTGACAGGCTTTTCTTGTAAATTGTCCCAGTGCTCGGTAATAAGCCCTTTTTCAAAGCGGAAAATATCAAATCCAACTTTAGGACCAAAGAAGTTATAATCTGTATGGGTGATAACATATTCGCCGTCTTGTAAAACGCGACGAATATCTACTTTGGCTGAGTTTTTGGGTAATTGTTTCAACAATGCGCCAAACCCAACCAAACCATCTTCGACACCAAGATTATGCTGAATATATTTTTGGGGATTGATATAGGAAACTGGTTTTGTATCACCATTTTCGATACTTTTTAGCAGATCTACTACTTTTTGTTTATAGCTTGTTGACATGTTTTTCTCCAATGGGTCAATAGAACTTTTTGCGTAAGCCGGTAAATGAATGATACTGTTGATGACCAGCAAACCACCTAGAAACAGCTTGATAGATTTTTTCTTGTTCATCTATGCCTCCTTGTTATGATAGATGTTCATGTAACTAACAAGTAAATTGTGCTTTGATAAATGGCAATTAACGAGGTTAATACTGGACAATAAATGATAAAAACCGGACAAAATTTATTAATGATTTATTCTAAAGATGCCTTCCAGAAAAATCACGCCAGTCCCTTTTAGGGGGCAAAAAAGTCTTAAACTAGATTTGGATATTGTTCAAATATCTGATCTGAGGAAACGAATTCATCGTGATTATTTATTTGCTTGCACACGAATAGAATTTCATCAGCTATTTTTTGTTAAAGCTGGATGTTGTGCACACACTGTTGATTTCAAGGATTACAATTGTGAGAAGGGGGGATTACTATTAATGTATCCAGGTCAGGTACAACAATTTGCTTCTCTAAAAAGCTGGGAGGGGTATATTGTTATTTTTCGTCCGGAGTTTCTTTTACCTAAAAATAATGCTTCTGTAAATAATGAGGTTAATATTGTCAATAAATTAGAAGACTTACCTGTTTTTTTACAAACAAATGGTAATGAAGAAAAAGCAATATTAGAGCTAATTAAACGTATGTATGAAGATGTTCATCTCGATACTGAATTAGAGCTACAGCAGAATTTATTAAGAAGTGAATTACAAACACTTTTTCATCGTTTATTTTTAATTTGTTTTAATGCGGAGGAAAATTATCAAATTCCAGTTTCTGTTGTGCAGAAGCGCTATAAATCTTTTCGTGATGCAGTGGAAAAAAATTACCATCGCTACCATCAGATTTGCGATTACACAAATATGTTAGGTTATTCCGAAAAAAGTTTGAACAGATCTATGCACGAAATGACAGGTATTAGTGCAAAAAAATACTTAACTCAACGAATTATTTTAGAGGCAAAAAGACTTCTGGCATACACGGATTTGCCTATTAGCTTAATAGCTGTAAAGCTGGGCTTCGATGAAGCAACAAATTTTTCAAAATTTTTCCGAAATTATGAGAATTGTTCTCCCAGAGCATTTCGCCTGACTAAAAGAAAGACCAAATAAAAATTGTATCTGAATCCAGTACAGCAAGTTTACAGTTGACGCTAGGAGCTTGTCCGAGAACTAGCTTCCAAAAAATGCGACCACAATATATAGTACCTTCCTAATGCGAAAACCACTATATATTGATTGAAATTTTTAAAAACTTAGATCTCAGACAGCCTCCTAGGTGGCTGTCCGAGAACTAGCCTCCAAAAAATGTGATCACAATATATAGTGGTTTTTCGCATCATGAAAACACTATATATTGATTGAAATTTTTAAAAACTTAGTTCTCAGACAGGCTCCTAGGAACCTGTCTGAGAACTAGCTTTCAAAAAACACAACCACAATACATAGTATTTTATTAATGCAAAAACCACTTAATTGAAATTTTGAAAATCTTAGTTCTCAGACAGGCTCCGAGGGCCAATCCGACAAACAAAACACTTTTGTCTTACGCAGGATATTTCAGGTAAACCTTGCCATCTTCGACCTTGGCATCATACACATTGGTACAACCTTCATCAGCGCCGAGTGCTTCACCCGAGGTCAG
>JALVDQ010000171.1 GCA_027008885.1 Thiotrichaceae bacterium
GATTCGGTATTTGTCTTTAACCGCCAAATCAGTGGTTTTGATGGTGTAGCTGTTATTTTTACCGATGGCTAAATCAGTATTAACAGCAGTCCATTTGTAGCTATAAGCGGCATCATCATTAAAAGGTGAAGCCAGGGAGAGCTGGATATCTTCGCCTTGTGGAACGCTTAGTGAAGGTGCGACGCGTAAAGCAGCTTTTAGCTTGCTCAGTTGGACACCCATCTAAATCATAAGCTGAATCTTATCACAGGCTTGCGTTTGGAAGACTGGAAGTCAGACTACACTGATTCAGAAAACAATAAGCGCCCCTATGATGAATTTTTATATGGTGGAAAAATCGGGCTTGAATACGATGTGAATTATGATCATCTGCTACATGCCAGTATCTCACGGGGCTACAAGGCAGGCGGAGTAAACACCAATATAAGCCTGCCCAAAGACAAGCTTGATTACGGCACAGAATACCTCTGGAATTTTGAAGTTGGAATAAATTCATCATTTAAAGACAACACCTTGAATACACGTTTATCAATGTTTTATGCCAGCCGCAAAGACCAGCAACTAAAAAGTTCTGTTGCAATTAAACGTGACGATGGAAGCACCGAATTTATCGAATATTTCAAGAATGCCGACACAAGTAAAAATATCGGTCTGGAAGCAGAACTGGACTGGAAGCTCAATACCAAATGGAACATCACAGCATCACTCGGGCTGCTCAAGGCAACCTTTAACAATAATGAATTAAAGGGTCGAGAGCAGGCACATGCGCCAAATTATCAATACACTCTGGGAGCGGAATATAATATTTCTGACAATTTAAAAGCAGGGATAAACCTTGAAGGAAAGGATGGTTTCTATTTTTCGGATAGTCACAACGCCAAGGCAAAATCTTATAATCTGCTTAATGCCAGTTTGAGTCATAAAAAGAAAAACTGGACAACAACACTCTGGGGAAGAAACCTGTTAAACAAAGACTATGATACCCGTGGCTTCAGATTTGGGAATAATCCTGCCAAAGGATATATTGACGAGACTTATACCCAAAAAGGCGAGCCACGAACCGTTGGACTGACAGTGTCTTATGACTTTTAACAACAAGTGTTACGCAGAGGAACACAGAGATATTCGCAGTAAGGTAGCCTGTCCGAGAACTGGAAATATATAAAAAAAGGGGGGGATGGGTAGCAGAGTGTACAAGAGGGACTGAGGACAGAAAAGATGTTAACTATTGCATCTGTATTTCGTCCCTGTCAATTTTTGGCAAACGCACCACGCAAATACTGAAGCATTGAAACCACAGTTAAAATCGTGGCGACAAGCAGGAATACCAGCCCCACTTCGCGGAGTGGCAGACCCCACAAGTCCTGGTTATAAAGGAGAAAAATCAGCGCGAAAATCTGTGTTACTGCCTTCACCTTTCCAATATACGCAACCGCAACTTTACTGCGCTGACCAGATTCTGCCATCCACTCACGCAAAGCCGATATGATAATCTCACGCGAGATAATGATTATTGCAGCCAGTGTAATCCAGGGATTTGCTTCACGCTCCACAACCAGCAACAATGCAACGGCGACCAGCAGTTTGTCCGCAACTGGATCGAGGAAGGCACCAAAACGGGATTCCTGGTTGTATCTTCTTGCCAGATAACCATCAGCCAGATCGGTGAGCCCCGCCAGACCAAAAATGGTTGAAGATGTTAACGGCATTTGCAGATAAAAAAACAGCACAACCAGTGGAATTGCTGCAATTCTTAATATAGTTAAAAATATAGGTAAATTTAAAATCACTTTTTATCTTCGATAATAGAAACTAATAACTAATCTGAATTTGTAACCGCAATGCAGATTCAACCATGAAATACATCATAAATCTTTTCTGCAAGAGCCGCACTAATTCCTTTCACTTTACTTAATTCATCCACACTCGCTCTGGTAATGGCGCGTATTCCACCAAACTGTTTTAACAATATCTGGCGACGTTTTGGACCCAGACCGGCTATTCCCTCTAATGGCGAGGTATTGCGTGCCTTTTGTCTGCGCTGGCGATGCCCGCTTATGGCAAAACGATGTGCTTCATCCCGAATCTGCTGAATCAGGTGCAGCGCGCTGGAATGAGCGGGCAAAAATATTTTCTCTTTGCCTATGGTCAAGCTATCCATGTCTTGCCGCCTGCCCTCGCCTTTGGTGACACCAATAATATCTACGCCAGAAATCTGCAAATCGTTTAATACCTCAATCGCCTGTTTTACCTGACCTTTGCCACCATCAATCAATAAAATATCAGGGAGCTTTTGCTCATTTTCATGCGCTTCAAGTGCTTTTCTAAAGCGTCTCTGCAAGGCTTGTCTCATGGCAGCGTAGTCGTCACCAGCTATAACATCCCTGATATTATAGCGACGATATTCTGACTTTATCGCCCCTTCCAGCCCAAAAACAACGCAGGATGCCACAGTTGCTTCGCCCATCGTATGACTAATATCAAAACACTCTATGCGAGAGGGAATGTAATCCAGATCAAGTTCATTTTGCAATGCGATAACACGTTGCTGGATTCCAGCTTTTGAGGCCAGATGCGAATTTAATGCATGCAGTGCATTACGCGAGGCCATTTCAACCCAGCGCAGCCTGTCGCCTCTCAGACGGTAGGAAAGTACCACCTTGCGCTCTGCTTTAAGGCTCAACATCTGCTGTAATGTATCAATATCTTCTGCCTTCTGGCTCAGAAGTATTTCAGATGGGATTTCACGCGCCATATAATATTGCGCTAAAAATGAGGCGAGTATTTTTGCTTCGATATTTGTATTTTTGGCATCCCTGAAGTGACCTGGCATTTTAGGAAAGAAGTTTTTGTTTCCAAGATTATTCCCCCTGCGTATGCTTATGACTTGTACGCTGGCTACATTCGAGGCATATTGAAGCGCCACCACGTCTACATCCCCCTGCCCTCCACTAATGCTTTGCTGTTGCGACACCTGGCGCAGTTTTTCAATCTGGTCACGGTAAATTGCCGCCGCTTCAAATGCCAGAGATGCAGACGCCTGATCCATTTGCTCAACCAGTTCATCAATGACCTGCTGACTTTTTCCCTGTAAAAACTGCACTGTATGACGCACACCTTTTTGATAATCTTGCTCTGATATTTCTTTGGTGCAGGGTGCGCTGCAACGCTGGATTTGATACTGCAGACAGGGACGCGAACGATTACTGAAATAACTGTCCTCACATTGACGCACCTGAAACAGCTTTTGTAATAAATTAAGTGTTTCCCTGACTGCACCTGCACTTGGGTAAGGTCCAAAATACTGCCCCTGCCCCTTGCGCGCGCCCCGATGAAAATTCAGGCGTGGATATTTGTGTCTGGACAGATAAA
>JALVDQ010000172.1 GCA_027008885.1 Thiotrichaceae bacterium
TATTTTGCTTGCCTACTTTAATAATGGTGCGGATGGTCTGCTTTCATTGCAGTACCTCGGTGATCTTTTTACGAAACGAAATATTCCTGATGCTTTACTGGTACAAAATCCATTAACGAATGTAGCTCCACAAATTTTAAATTCACCCGGTTCACAGACCTATGAAATAAACTCTAATGTTTCGTTGCAGATTATCGCAGGTGATGCCAATGGTGATCTGCTTCACTATTCGGCAACTAATCTTCCACAGGGTTTGCGGATTAACGCTGCTACAGGAGAAATATCTGGTAGCACTTCCCAGTCCGGCAAATATCACAGTCAAATCACTGTTTCGGATAATAGTGGTCTGTCTGCTCAAACAAATATTGAGTGGATTATTACAGGCTCTTTAAGTATCGAGCCATTTAATAATATCCGCCCCAGAAAAGTCATGAGTACCCGACACTATACAGCAAGGGTGAATGGTGGTATCAACAGTCAATACAAATGGGATTTTGGTGATGGCAGTCCGGCAACTGACTATTCATCCAGTCCAGAAACACAACACCAGTTCCAGAAACCAGGGCGATTTACTGTGACTTTAAAAGTAAAAACGGAAAATGCTTATGGTGAAGAAGAAATTCTGGAACATCAGTTTATTCAGCCCATTTTCATAAAGCCTGTATCAGCTACTCACCCTGCTATTTCGATGAGTATTATTTATGATCACGATCCTTATAAAACAGACCGCGTATGGAACGTAAACCCCGATAATAATTCAGTCACTGTTTTCAGTGCTCTGTTAAATACCAAAGAAGCTGAAATTCCTGTTGGTCATCAACCACGTTCATTAGCAAAGAATCATGATAATGGTGAAATTTGGGTTGCAAATAAAGACTCAGCGAGTATCAGCATCATTGATCCGGAAACTTTAAAGGTGATTTCCGAGATCAAATTGCCCAGAGCTTCCCAGCCTTATGGTATTGTTTTTTCACCCGTTGATCACTTTGCCTATGTAACACTTGAAGCCACGGGGCAGTTGCTTCAAATAGATTCCAGTAACAGAAAAATTACAAAAATACTCAATGTGGGAACATACCCAAGGCATTTAGCAATTGATGCACTGGGTAAAAAGCTCTATATCAGCAGGTACATCACACCGTTTCTTCCTGGGGAAGATACTCTTAACGTGAAAACAGAAGTCAACGGCAAACCTTTTGGTGGTGAGCTGCTTGTAATCGACCTGGCACAATTCAGGATTGAAAAAACAATCATCTTAAAGCACAGTGAAAGAGTTGACTCCGCACGTTCTGCCAGAGGTATTCCAAATTATTTAGGAAGTGTTGCCTTGTCCCCTGACGGATTAACAGCCTGGATTCCTTCCAAGCAGGACAATATCAAACGTGGCGGCTTGCGTGATGGTAAACCGCTCACCTACGATACCGTAGTGCGCTCCATCACTTCAAAAATAGACCTGGCAGAGGGTGTTGAACTAACTCAACAAAGGGTTGATCATGATAATGCCGGTATTCCCAGTGCCGCGATACACGGTAAATACGGAAATTATCTATTTGTCGCGCTTGAGGGAAGCCGTGAAGTAGAAGTGGTAGATGCTTACGCGGGTGGTCCACTATTTCGTTTCCAGTCTGGGGGTCATGCACCGCAAGGCCTGGCAGTCTCGGCTGATGGTCTGACGCTATTTGTGCATAACTTTATGGAACGTAGCGTAGCCGTGTTTAACCTTGAAGACCTGATTCTCAGAGGAGAAAATCATGTATCCCTCAAGGCAACATTACATACGGTTGCACATGAATCGTTAGCGCCTGATATTTTCAAGGGTAAACAGTTATTTTATGACTCCAAAGATATAAGGCTTGCAAAAGAGCAATACTCCAGTTGTGCCCAGTGTCATAATGAAGGAGGTACCGACGGACGAACCTGGGATATTTCCAATTTTGGTGAGGGCTTGCGTAATACCATAAGTCTCATTGGTCATGGAGAGAAAAATGGTTTGCTTCACTGGAGTGGAAACTTTGATGAGGTGCATGATTTTGAGGTGCAAATTCGTAACTTGTCAGGGGGAGAGGGATTGCTCTCAGATAGTGATTTTGAAGCAACCAGGGATACGCTCGGCCCTAAAAAAGAAGGACTAAGTGTTGATATGGATAACTTGGCGAAATATGTAAAATCATTAAACCAAACCCCTGATAGCCCATACAAAAACAAGGACGGTTCGCTCACAGATGATGCAAAGAAAGGTGAACAGATATTTCTGAAGAAAGGCTGTAACGACTGTCACTCGGGCACATTTTTTACCGATAGTGCAAGAGATAATTTACATGATATTGGTACCATCAAATACAGCAGTGGAAAGCGTTTGGGAGGTGATTTAAAAGGTATAAATACGCCGACCTTACTGGGCTTGTGGATGACAGCCCCCTATCTGCACAATGGTTCTGCGGCAACCTTGCAAGAGGCAATTCAGGCCATGCATGACAAGGCGAATCACCAGATACAAACAACCGCGAAAGAACGTGACTTGCTGGCTGCTTACCTGTTGCAGATAGATTCCAGAACACCCCAACCGGTAGTTACTACCGGAGGAGGCAAAAGCAAGGGAGGCGCAGTTTCACTATTTGATCTTTTATTGTTACTTTTGTTGATAAACTTTACGCTTCGCTTAAGGCTTGTGCCTTTTGGCAATATCCAAAACAGCCATAAAAATACAATTGAATTATTTGATCAGTAGCGCAGAGAACTGCAGAGTTTATCGCCACTGGCTACGAAAATTTATAAAAAGAAAATATATAAAAAAAGGGGGGGATGGGTGTGTCAGAGGACAGAGGACAGAGG
>JALVDQ010000173.1 GCA_027008885.1 Thiotrichaceae bacterium
AGATGCAGAGTTTATGATCGACCTGATGGAAACACTGGTTGATTAGCTGTAGCTGTCGGTATTAGCCATTGATTCTGTATTTCGTTTCTCAACAGGTTACGCAAAAATATGTAAAAAAGGGGGGGGGATGGGTATGTCAGAGGACAGAGGACAGTAGCGTAGCTCGTATGAAGCCTCGCGGAATACGGGAAAAATATATAAAAACAGGGGGGATGGGTTCAGGTTCTTCTTATAACAGATGAATCAATGGGGGTGGGTTTACGGTTTTTATCTAAAGCCACAAAGGTATATACCGCTTCAGTCACCTTTACAACCTCATCCATTAGCCGGTCTCGTTTAACCCAGGTTTCAATATGAACCGATATTGATGTTTTTCCCAGACGTTCTACCTCACAATAACAGCTGACTTCATCCCCTATAAAGACAGGCAGATGAAACGTCATGGCTTCAACGGCTACGGTTACAACCCGCGTTTTTGTAATATTTCGTGCAAAAGAAGCGCCTGCAATATCCATTTGGGACATTATCCATCCACCAAAAATATCACCACTTGGATTAGCATCCGCAGGCATGGCAAGCGTTCTTAATGAAGCATGTTTATTATCAGGATAAGGTGTATTCATGACTAAGTGGGTTAAGTGCTAAAATATATAAAAAACAGGGGGGATGGGTATTACTTTGTATTAACAGCCTTGCCGCCATGCCTAATATTTAAGTAACGCTGTGCAATCAGGATAAGTATCAGAACTGGAACCCCCATAAGTGTCGTTAGCAGAAAGAATTTAGGATAACCCACACTTTCAACAATCGAACCGGAATAGCCTCCCAGTGTTTTTGGTATTAAGGTCATTAACGAGCTAAAAATAGCGTACTGCATGGCGGTAAATGAAATATTTGTAAGACCAGCCAGAAAAGCGATAAATGCGGCTCCTGCAAATCCTGCGGCAAAATTATCTGCCGATATAACAATGTAGAATATAGGCAGATTGTGTCCTGAATTTGCCAGCCACAAAAATAACAAATTGGTAGCCGCTGATATGAGCGCACCCACAAACAGGATTTTGATAACACCATAGCGTATTGATAGCGCGCCACCGAACAAGCCACCAATAATGGCAGCGATTACGCCCCATATTTTGACCCCTTTGGCAATTTCTGTTTTCAGAAAGCCCAGGTCTTGATAAAAGACGTTTGAAATTGCGCCCAGTACAATATCAGAGATGCGATACAAACCAACCAGCAGCAGCAGTAAAATCGCAATACTTTTGCCATAGCGTATAAAGAAATCCCGAACCGGTGATATATAGGCTTCATCCACCATGACCTTGTTCACCAGATGCAAACTGATCATCAGGCGCGCAATCATCGCTGCGCTAATGATCGCAAACAGCAAGCGCGCGGTTTCAATCAGCAAGCCCATCAGCGGGGTGTTTATCCCCAGGATTTTAACGACTGTTTTAATGCCTCGAATCAAATCAGCACTAAAAAAGAACACCGCAATAAAAGCTGCCACCGCTGCAATAAACATAAGCACAAAGCGCAGGTAGTCTGTGGTGCTGTGTACCGGCTGCACTCCTCTGTCTGGCTCGGAGACTACCAGGGTTGTGATGATTCCTATGAGCATGGTGGATGCCATCACAAAATAGGTCAGCTTCCAGGCTTCATAATGGTAATCAGCTTTGCTGGTGCCAAAATATGCTGCCAGATATAATGCCCCTGCACCTGCGATTATCATGCCAATGCGATAGCCGATAATATAGGCGGATGACATCAGTGCCTGCAAATCAATAATTTTGGAAGATTCAATCCGGTAGGCATCAATAACAATATCCTGTGTAGCTGATGAAAAGCCCAGTAATACGGCGGCAAATGCCATCATGCTAAGTTGTTCGGTACTTTTAGCAGGATCAGTTAAGCCCATCCAGACAATCGCAATTACAATTGCGATTTGTGCGAGCAGCAGCCATGAGCGTCGCTGCCCTAGCAGCTTCTTTAAAAACGGGATCGGAAGTTTGTCCACCAGAGGCGCCCAGACAAATTTGAATGAGTAACCTAACGCCGCCCAGCTAAAAAAAGTAATACTGGATTTTCTCAAACCTGCTTCGCCAAGCCACAGGGATAGAGAGGAGAATATTAACAGGATCGGTATACCCGCAGAAAAGCCTAAAAACAGCATCCGGATAACTGCGGGATCACGCGCCAGTAGCCAGGTTTCTGCCCACGACTTTTTGTTTGTTACGTCTGTTCTGCTCATTATAGAGATACCCATCCCCCCTGTTTTTAATACTTTTATTATGCCTGATCTGTTTCAGATGGTCGGTGGATGACTTAAATCGCATAATCATAGTCAATAATAAGTGGTGCATGATCAGAGAACTTCTCGCCTTTATATATTTCTGTTTTTTGCACCGTTCCTTTCATCCCTGGTGACAACACATGATAGTCTATGCGCCAGCCGGTGTTATTGGCATACGCCTGACCTCGATTCGACCACCAGGTATAGGAATGCTCTGGCTGCTGCAGCTCACGAAACGCGTCGATAAAACCAAGCTCATCAAAAAGCGTATCCAACCAGGCACGCTCTTCGGGTAAAAAGCCCGAGTTTTTCTGATTGCCTCTCCAGTTTTTTATATCTTCTTTTTTATGCGCGATATTCCAGTCGCCACAGATTACATAGTCTCGCCCCGATGCTTTCATTTGTTTCATTTTTTCCATAAAGAAATCCATACACCGGTATTTTGCCTGCTGGCGTTCTTCTTTGGAGGAGCCAGAGGGCATATACAGTGAAATCACACTGAGCTTGCCAAAACGTGCTTCAATATAACGACCTTCGCTATCAAACTCTTCATTTCCCATGCCGACGATGACTTCATCAGGCTCTTTTTTGCAATAGATGGCAACGCCGCTATAACCTTTTTTCACGGCATCGTGGTAGTAGGCAAAACCTGGATGATAAAGCTCATCTTCCAGTTGATGAACTTGCGCCTTGGTTTCCTGAATACAAACCACATCGGCATCCTGCTTTTTCAGCCACTCAAAAAAACCTTTGCGCGCAGCAGCACGGATACCATTGGTATTGGCAGTGATTATTCTCATCGGTATTAAAGGCTAAATATCAAGATTCGCAACATTCAAGGCATTGTTTTCAATAAAATCGCGTCGCGGCTCGACCTGATCACCCATCAGTGTGGTAAATATTTCATCTGCCTGATAGGCATCTTCAATGGTGACTTGCAGCATACGGCGTGATTCCGGGTTCATTGTGGTTTCCCAGAGTTGCTCCGGGTTCATTTCACCCAAACCTTTATAACGTTGAATATTCAAGCCACGCTGTCCTTCTTTC
>JALVDQ010000174.1 GCA_027008885.1 Thiotrichaceae bacterium
AATGGCTCACATCTGGGTTCTACCGCGAATGTCTTTATTGTGACACTGTCAGAACGCCTTGCCAAAGAAACGGGGGAAAAAAGTTATCAAATTACACCGGGCTTGTGGTTTCGCAAGGGAACCCCCGCAATGATTTTAACCCTGCTGACATCATCCATTATTATGTGGTTGTTTTTTGATTTCTTTAAAACACCAATCCATTAATTGAACTGAACACAGGTTATCCCTAAAAATATGTAAAAAAAGGGGGGGATGGGTGTTTCTGAGGACAGAGGACTGAAGACAGAAAACAGAGCATGTAGTCTGCGTTGAGGATACGAAACGCGGAATGGCGCATTGTTTAAGCACTGCTCCTGTATTTGTTTCTCAACATGTATCACACAAAAATATGTAAAAAACAGGGGGGATGGGTTTATATTCCAAATGGAAGTATAAATAAATCGCATGATTTGTGATAAGCTTACGGCATTTTTGAAACTGTAAGGGATGGCATAATAAATCTGCCAGTAATTACACAGTGTATTACGCAGGGTTTGATTGCGCCGTCCCAGGCTGAATCTGCGAGCTATGGCATGAGTCTCAAAAATTCAGACAGAATTTAGGCATCCCCCGAAGTATGAATTCAGTTGCACGAATCCCCGCCAATGAGCATGGCATCAACCCCAGGGAAATCGACAAGAGGGCGCGCTCCATCCTCAAAGCCTTAACCCGTGCGGGTTATGAGGCTTATCTGGTGGGTGGCGGTGTACGTGATTTAATGCTGGGCTTTCACCCTAAAGATTTTGATATTGCAACCAGTGCAACCCCTGAACAAGTCAAGCAGGTGCTACCCTCTACACGCATTATTGGTCGCCGTTTTCGCCTCGCGCATGTGCATTTTGGGCGTGATTATTACGAGGTAGCAACCTTTCGTGCGCCGCACGACAAAACCGGAGGCGGCAAAACAGGAGAGCATGGACGCATTATTCACGATAATGTTTATGGAACGGTCGTGGAAGATGCGTATCGCCGTGACTTTAGTATCAATGCCTTTTTCTATGACTTGCAGACAGGTGAGGTGCTGGATTTTGTCGGTGCCAAAGAAGATTTGCAGAAAAGGCAGCTACGCATGATTGGTGATCCGGTGGTGCGTTATCGGGAAGATCCGGTACGCATGTTACGCGCTATTCGTTTTGCCGCGAAACTGGATTTAAGCATCGAGCCTGCCTCTGAAGTGCCGATCCACCATTTTGGCTTTCTGCTTGACAATATTGCACCAGCGCGTCTTTTTGATGAAGCCTTAAAAATATTTCATGGTGGCAAAGCCATTAAAACACTGCAATTGCTTCGCCAATACAAGTTGCTGCAACGTCTGTTTCCGGCAGCAGAACGGGGCTTGCAGGAAGAAGAAAAACAGCTTGCCGAAAAGCCGGACGAAGGCTCATTTCATAAGCTGGTCTATGCCGCCTTGCAAAATACCGACAGGCGCATTCGTAAAAATTTACCCGTAACCCCCGCATTTCTGTTCGCTGTGATGTTATGGAAACAGGTATGCGAAGCAGCAAAAGAATATCAGGAGCAGGGAAACCCCGCTTTACAATCAATGCATCTGGCAGCGAGTGATGCCTTTTCCGAACAGGTAAAATATCTTTCGGTGCCACGCCGCTTTAGCAATATGACGCGCGAAATCTGGACATTGCAGGGACTTTTTAACTTCAAGAACCAGCGCCGTGTATTAAATTTTCTGGAGCACCGGCGTTTTCGTGCGGCGTATGATTTTATGTGCCTGCGAGCCGCATCGGGCGAGACAACATCCGATAATTGCGACTGGTGGACCCTAGTTCAGGAAGTCGATATGGATGAAAAAATCAGAATGTGTCAACGTGCCGCACCAGGCAAGCATAAAAACAAAAAAAGAACGCGGCAAAAACGTCGTATCAGTGAATAAGCAAACGAATCAACACTGCTTTGTTGCCCTGGGAAGTAATTTGGGCGACTCTCGCGCCTATCTGGACAAGGCTGTTCGTGCCTTGAGAGAGCATCCTCAAATAGAAAAGCTGCAAGTCTCACCCTATTACCAAAGCAAGCCTCATGGACCACAGGATCAACCGGATTATATGAATGCCGCAGTGTCTTTTGATACCAGCCTGGCGCCCGAAGCCCTGCTGGATGAATTACAGAAAATTGAAAATGATAATCAGCGGGTGCGTGCAGGTGTCATACGCTGGGGCGCGCGTACACTGGATCTTGATCTGCTGTTCTATGCTGATGAAGTGATTCAAAGCAAACGCCTGAGTGTCCCTCATCCACGAATTTGCGAACGTATTTTTGTACTGTTGCCACTACGGGATTTGGGAGCCGCCTTGAAAAAAGTGAATCATAACACCATAGAAGAATGCATCGCCGCATTACCTCCCTCCGCTTTTAGAGAAATTAAGCCACTATGAATACACGCGTCACCGTTAAAACCATTCGTGAAATGAAACAAAATGGCAAGAAAATCGTTTCACTCACTGCCTACGATGCCAGCTTTGCCCGTGTTATTGATGAACAGGGCGTGGATGTGATTCTGGTCGGTGATTCGCTCGGAATGGTAATGCAGGGGCATGATTCGACGGTTCCTGTGAGTGTTGATGACATTGTTTATCATACAAAATCAGTGGCACCACAGTGCAAACGCGCCCTGCTTATGGCGGATCTGCCTTTTATGAGCTATACCGATCCGCAACAGGCAATACGCAACGCTGCCCGATTGATGCAGCAAGGCGGGGCGCATATTATCAAGCTGGAAGGCGGAGAAGCGCAACTGCACACGGTGCGTCACATGACACGTCATGGAGTACCCGTGTGTGCACATTTGGGGCTCACCCCGCAAACGGTACACAAGCTGGGAGGCTATCATGTGCAGGGACGCGAGCAGGAGGTTGCCAGACAAATGCTCTCGGATGCGCTTGCCTTGCAGGATGCCGGAGCTGATGCGCTGGTGCTCGAATGCGTACCCGTTGATCTGGCAAAGCAACTCACAGACGAGCTGCAAATCCCGACGATTGGCATAGGGGCAGGGCGTGTTTGCGACGGACAAGTTCTGGTTTTGCAGGATATGATTGGTATTTCGTCACTGGCACCGAAGTTTACAGCGAATTTTTTGCGCGATGGCAGAAATATTCAAGAAGCAATAGGCGCCTATGTCAAGGCGGTTCGTGAGGGGAGTTTTCCCGCGGATGAGCAGTGCTTTTTTTAGTGCGGCGTACTTTAACGTACTAAATTATTTAATAATACCCATCCCCCCTGTTTTTTATATATTTTTCAACTTCCTAAAACTAAAAGTAATATTATTATGATTCAGGCACATGATAAAG
>JALVDQ010000175.1 GCA_027008885.1 Thiotrichaceae bacterium
AGCTAGATTTTTTATCAATTTGAGGCGAATAGTTGTTCTATTTGACGAAAATTGAGGGAAAATCTAGCCAAATTCAGCTTTTCCGCAGTAGGCTCACTATTTTCGGACAGGCTCCTGGTATAGTATCTTGTAGATCGCATTTGCAATACAATAGATCAATTTAAAAATAAAAGAGGTAGGTTTATGGGTTCGATAATCGGTGCAATGGGGATAATGGCGTACCCCCTGATTATTAGTTCTATCATTGCAATAGCGGTTATTGCAGGCTTGTTTGTGACTTTATCCAGAAAAAAAGTCATTCCGGAAGGGATTGCTGATACCGCAAAAAAACTGGCTCTCTCCGGCAAGGTAACAGCTGCCCATGTCCAGCAAATACGAGAAAGTTCCCTGCTTGGTCGGGTTCTGGCAAGCGGGCTGGAAAGCATTGGACAACCACGGCATGTGATTAAGGAAAATATTGAAGAATCTGGTCGCCATGTGATTCATTCAATGGAAAAATACATGACAACTCTGGGTACCATTGCCGCAATTTCACCGTTACTTGGCTTGCTCGGTACGGTTATTGGCATGATTAATGTATTTAGCGTTATCACTGCCCAGGGTGTTGGCAGCCCTACTGAGCTTGCTGGGGGTATTTCCCAGGCTTTGGTGACGACGGCATTTGGTATCACGATTGCCGTGCCTGCACTGATTTTTCATCGTTATTTCAGGGGCAAAATCAACGACTATGCGATTGAAATGGAGAAAGAAGCGATAAAATTATTATCAATTGCGTCTGCACCTCAGCGCCGTGCCACTGACAGCATAAATTCGGTGGCAAACAAACAGAGAAAACTGGCAGCAGCCCATGCGCAGATCAGAAAAGGTAAGGTTGCATGAATTTTAGAAAGGATTTAGAAAATGATGTTGAGTTAAACCTCACGCCATTGATTGATGTTGTTTTCCTGTTATTAATTTTCTTCATGGTCACAACCACTTTTGATCGTGATGCGAAAATAAAAATTGACCTGCCAACAACGTCAAATGCCGCTCCCCAGGCTCAAAAAGATACCCTTGAACTGGTGATTGACAGCCAGGGAAAGTATTATGTTGACGGCAAGGAAGTGCTTAATAACAAGCCGGAAACATTATTCAGGGCAATGAGTATGGCTCTTGATGGCTGGGGCAGCAAAAATCCGGCACTGGTAATTAGTGCAGATGCCAACAGCAATTATCAATCGGTAGTAACCGCTATGGATATCGCTGGTCGTCTGGGTTTAACCAACTTCTCCATGGCAACCACACAGTCCAAGGTTAAAAAATAAGGGGAAGAGTCACCCATATTCCCTAATAACGAATATGCTCAAGGATTCCGTCGAGCTCGTCCAGATTATTATATTCAACCACCAGCTTGCCCTTGCCTTTGGCATTGTATTGAATACTCACTTTTGCGCCAAGCTTGTCAGCCAGTGACTCTTCCAGTTTTAACACTTCCACCGGTTTTGCAGGGGGGGCTTTGGGTTTGTTTTCAGGAGCTGAATTGAGGCGCTTCACGAGGCGTTCTGTATCGCGTACCGAGAGCTGGTTTTTTGCCACCTTGTGTGCGGTTTCAACCTGCAATGTTCCACTCAATGCGAGTAAGGCACGCGCATGTCCCATATCAAGCTGGCGCTGCTCCAGCAATTCCTTGGTGCCATCTTCAAGTTCCATCAGACGTAACAAATTCGATACGGCAGCCCGCGAACGCCCGACAGAATCCGCCGTTTGCTGGTGAGTTAAACCAAAATCAGCAATCAGGCGACTCATCGCCAGTGCTTCTTCAAGCGGGTTCAGATCCTCGCGCTGAATATTCTCAATCAGCGACATTGCCGCAGCCGCCTGATCCGGTATATCACGAATAATCGCCGGAATGGTGTGCAGACCGGCAATCTGCGATGCACGCCAGCGCCGTTCTCCGGCAATCAGTTCGTAATTGCCGCCTTCAATCCGGCGCACTACGACTGGCTGTACCAGCCCCTGCGATTTAATCGAGTCTGCCAGTTCCTGCAATGCGTCAGGATCGATATTCAGACGCGGCTGATACTCACCTTTGCTAATTTTCTCAACCGGCAGCTTTTTAAGTTCGCTGTCCTTATTTGTATCTTTTGTGGCGGAGCTTAATAACATATCAAGCCCACGACCCAAGCCTGGTTTCATTGCCATAGGATCAAAATTTCCAATTTAAAAATGCCTCAAGCCGCTTCACGCGCTGCTTCCTTGCGAATCATTTCAGCCGCCAGTGCCAGATAAGCCAGCGCACCATGCGAGCGTTTATCATACAACAGAACCGGCATACCATGACTGGGGGCTTCTGCGAGGCGAATATTTCGCGGAATGGAGGTATTGTAAAGCTTATCGCCAAAATATTCAGCCAGTTGCCTGGAAACATCCTTTGCGAGATTATTACGCGGGTCATACATGGTGCGCAACAGTCCCATGATTTCCAGCTTTGGATTTGAATTTTTGCGTATTGTCTCAATCGAGCCGAGCAGTGCAGACAAGCCTTCCAGCGCGTAATATTCGCATTGCATGGGAATTAATACAGCATTTGCAGCAACCAGTGCATTCACGGTTAGCATATTGAGTGATGGCGGACAGTCTATGAGAATATAATCAAATTCATCCCGGATCGGAACCAGTGCGTTATGCAAACGGTATTCGCGTTCTTTCATTTGCATCATTTCAACTTCCGCTATGGTTAAATCAGGACCACCTGCCAACGCGGATATATTGGTATTGGGAGCTTGCTGAATGGCACTTCTGACATCGGCATCGCCCAATAGCACATCACTTAAAAGCACTGGCGGACTATGCTTGTCCAGACCGATACCAGTTGTTGCATTGCCCTGAGGATCCATATCAACAATCAAAACACTGCGTTTCATAACAGCCAGAGAAGCTGCCATATTAACGCTGCTGGTGGTTTTTCCTACACCACCTTTTTGATTGGCTACTGCAATAATTTTAGTCATGGGCATATTAATTCTGAAAGGATTAGAGTGTTTAACATTAACAAAATCTGTTAATTTTTGATAGATTAAAAACCCATCCCCCTACTTTTTTATATATTTTTGGTGTACTGAAAAAACGCAGAATTAACCCATTCCGGCAACCACACAACGCAAAATACCATAATCAAATTCACCTTCAAGTTCATCAAACAGTGGTTTGAAGGCGCGTTCTTCCCTGGTTTTCAGAAGTTCTGCGGTACGCTCAATCAGTTCAATATCTTCTTCATCAATATCCAGAACATCTCTGCTGGCAAGCATTCCTGCTTCGATAACATCCGCCAGATGGCTGTAAATTGTCGATAAAACAAGCCCGCGTTTTTCGGCTATTTCTTCAACGCTGTTGCCTTCGTGATAGAGTGCCAGCGTTTCGTTAACGGTATCTGAAAAATTGTTATTTAAAATTTCAGGCAAGGGGTATTCACGAATTACCGCCATAAACTGTTCGCCATAACGTGCCAGCTTCATTTCCCCCACACCACTGATAAAACGGAAAGTGTCTTTTGTTTGTGGACGTTTTCTTGCCATTTCAATCAGGGATGCGTCACTGAAGATAACATAGGGCGGTACGCCCTGTTCATTTGCCAGTTCGCTACGCAAATCACGCAGTGCGGCAAACAGTTCGGCATCCATAGTGCGTAATTCTGCTTTTGCCTGGCTTGATTTTGTTTTCCTGGATGCTGACGCTGATGCTGGTCTTTGGTATTTACGCGCCATCAATTTAATTTCACCGCGCAATAAAGGTCGGGATTTTTGAGTTAATTCGAGAGCGCCAAACCTTTCCATATTACTGTTCAGATAGCCCTGGGCAATCAGTTGACGGAAGAGGCTGCGCCATTCGACTTGCGTGACATCATTGCCAATCCCCCAGGTGCTTATCTTGTCATGCCCGTTCTGTATAATGCGCTGATCTGTTTTGCCCACCAGGACATCAGTCACATAGGCAACCCCAAAACGCTGTCCGGTACGATAGACGGTTGATAATGCCTTTTGCGCATCGGTTGTGGCGTCCCAGGTTTCGGGCGGATTGAGGCAATTATCACAGTTACCGCAGGGTTCTTCCATGTGCTCGTCAAAATAAGCCAGGATTGCCTGACGACGACAACTGGCAAGCTCACAAAGCCCCAGCATGGCATCCAGTTTTTGATGAATAATGCGCTTGTATTCATCGCTGCCATTACTCTCCTGCATCATTTGTCGCAGTAGCAGAACATCCTGCAAGCCATAACTCATCCAGGCATCTGCGGGTTCACCATCACGCCCTGCCCTGCCCGTTTCCTGATAATATGCCTCGATGTTTTTGGGCAGGTTCAAATGCGCAACAAAACGCACATCGGGCTTGTCAATGCCCATTCCAAAGGCAATGGTGGCGACAATAATCACGCCGTCTTCACGCAAAAATCGTTGCTGGTTGCGGGCGCGTACTTCAACGGGCAAGGCGGCATGATAAGGTAATGCCACCAGACCCTTGTTAGTTAGCCACTCAGCCGTTGCTTCGACTTTTTTACGCGACAGGCAGTAAACAATACCTGCATCACCTGAATGTTTTTGCTGAATGAAGCGCCATAATTTATCGCGCGCGTTCTGTTCTTCTGAAATCGTGTAAGTGATATTGGGACGATCAAAACTACTGACATAGACACCCGCATTATTGAGCTTGAGTTGCTGAATAATCTCACTGCGGGTACGCCTGTCAGCAGTCGCAGTCAGGGCAATTCGCGGAACCTCGGGAAAGCGCTCTGGCAACACAGACAGTTTTTGATATTCGGGACGAAAATCATGCCCCCACTGGGAAACACAGTGCGCTTCATCAATCGCAAACAGTGAAATTTTACATTGGGCGAGCAGGTTTAGTGTTTGCTCATTGAGCAATCGCTCCGGCGCGACATAGAGCATTTGCAAATCACCCCTGAGCAACGATTCTTCAACATTCTGGCGATCAAAACTGTTCAGGGTCGAGTTTAAAAAAGCGGCATTAATACCCAGTTGCTTGAGCGCATCAACCTGATCCTGCATCAGCGCGATAAGTGGCGAGATCACCACACCAACACCATCACGCACGATTGCCGGAATCTGAAAACAGAGTGATTTACCCCCTCCAGTCGGCATCAGGACAAAAGCATCCCCGCCGTTTATGAGTTGACGGATTATATCTTCCTGGTTATGCCTGAAGTCACTATAACCGAATGTGTTTTGTAAGATGTTTTTGGCATTCTGCATGGATGCTATTGTGATTTATTTTTGCTTTTATTAATACCCATCCCCCCTGTTTTTTATATATTTTTCGTAGCGTGTATTAAGGAACGAAACACAGGAGCCGATGTATGCAGAAAATATATTGAATACGTCAGTCACAGAGATCAAGCGCATAGGCAAACTTGCTGTAAAGATACACCGTGATAAAGCCAAAAATCAGCCCGCCCAGACCAAACCAGAATGAGTATAAACCGTTTTCCCTGCTGAGATTGCCTTCCGCCATCAATTCCAGAACAATGAGCGCAATAATCGCCCCGACCAGGGAACCCGCAAGCATAAAGTTTCTTCTGTTGTAAATACGTCGGGATTTAAGCACCAGAGGCACAAAAAAGACAATGATAAACGTTGCAATGAAGCTAATAAGAGTCAGTAGCAAATAACTGAAAAACAGGAAAAAAAGCCCGCCATCCGCAATTTCTTCTGCTAACACAAAATGTCCTGTGTAGCTGTCAATTGCGATGCCAATGAGGATATAAACCAGAGCCACAACTGGCAGCACCAGGGAAACCAGTAGATACACCTTTGGATTCATATAACTTAAGTCCTTTTAAGTTAAAGCCTGTCAGGGAATAGTGAAGTTGCTACGACCTGCTACAAATAGCCTTGCAAGTATAAAAAGGACTGTTTTTTATATCGTAAGATAATAGATAAAACGAGGCAAAATACAGATAAGGGGCGATAATAAACACCAAACAGGGTCGGCTTTGCAAGGCTTACCGACCCTGAGGTGAGAGGAGATATACGAGAGAGATGAATTACGAATTTAGGCTTTCTTTAGTGCTTCAATCCTGACTTCCAGTGGTGGATGCGTTGCAAATAACTTTGCCAGACCATCCTTTACGCCACCGGCAATACCAAAGGCTGCCATTTCGCCGGATAACTCGGGCGGATGCAGTGATTGCAAACGGCGTAGCGCGGCAATCATTTTTTCACGTCCGGCAAGGCTCGCGCCGCCTTTGTCTGCATGAAACTCACGATAGCGTGAAAACCAGGCGACAATAATACTTGCCAAAAAGCCAAGTAACATCTGTGCCAGCATTGATACCATAAAATAGGTCATGCCATAACTGTCGCTGCTGCTTTCGCCATCCCGATTACCTGAGAGGACAGAATTAACCAGATGTGCTATTACCCGCGAGAAGAAAATGACAAAGGTGTTCAGGACGCCCTGCAACAGCGTTTGAGTCACCATATCACCATTGGCAACGTGTGCCATTTCATGCCCCAGGACTGCCTCGACTTCATCAGCATTCATGGTTTCCAGCAAACCGGTACTCACGGCAACCAGTGCGTCATTTTTACGCGCGCCAGTTGCAAAGGCATTGGGAGCGCCATGAAAAATACCCACGGTGGGCATATCAATACCAACCTTGTCTGCCTGGCGTTTAACCACATTCAGGAGCCAGCGCTCTTCTTTTGTGCTTGGCGTATCAATAACATGCACGCCCATGCTGCGAATGGCAGCACCTTTTGACATCCATAAACTGATAAATGCGCCGCCAAAACCTAAAGCCAGAGACATCACTGCGATATAGCCAAATCCGGCAGGCAATCCCATTGCCATCATTTTTTGGGTGATACCGAAGGCAGCATCGAGCAAATTCCAGACGATACCCAGCACCGCAACAACAGCAAGGTTTGTTACAATTAATAATAAAATTCGTTTCATTGTTATCCTGTTTCTTCCTAAATTTATCTATTCAAAGAATAATTATTGGGTTTCGGGCGATTTATTCAAGCACTAAAACTGCGTAGCATCGTTTTTTTTGTTACCATCCTGTCATCTTTCTAAACGAGTAAATATTCGTGCGACAAAATCTACTCCGCGCTGATAGCGCATTGCTTCGTTACCCGATACGGGAAGTTGTACTGATTGGCAAAGAGCTTGAAAAACTCGGCGAGTTTTCCATGATCTGGGAAAATATAGGTGATCCTGTTGCCGCCGGTGAGAGCGTCCCGGAATGGATGCAGGATGTAGTACAAAAGCAGGTAGCAAGCGACAAAAGCTTTGCCTATACCGATACCAAGGGAGCCATAAAGGCGCGTGAATATGTGCTTGAACACTTTTCTGACAAAAGAAAATGCACCATAGATGATATTCTGTTTTTTAACGGTCTCGGTGAAGCCATCAACAAGGTTATGAACAATCTGCCCAGGGAAACACGGGTGTTGATGCCCTCCCCTACCTACCCGTCACACGCTACCGCAGAAGCCATGCATGCGGGGTGTTCTTTTATATCGTACTCTCTCGACCCTGAAAACGACTGGGAACCGGACATTGAAGAGATTGAAAACAAGGTGCGCTACAATGATCATGTGGTGGCAATCCTGGTCATAAATCCAAATAACCCGACCGGCAGCGTGTATAAACGCGAAACACTGGAAAAAATCGTTGCGATTGCAAAGCAGTACAACTGTTTTCTGATTTTTGATGAAATCTATCATCACATGACTTTTGATGGTGTAAAAACAACCCTGTTGCACCAGATTATTGGCGATGTACCCGGCATCAGCATGAAGGGCATCAGCAAGGATATTCCCTGGCCAGGGTCACGCTGCGGCTGGATAGAAGTTTACAATGCCGAAAAAGATGAAAACTTTAAGGGTTTTATCGAAATGATTTTGCTTAGCAAAATGCTCGAAGTCTGCTCAACCACCCTGCCCCAGATTGTTTTGCCCCATATTTACCAGCACAGCGAATATCCATCTTATTTGCAGTCACGCATTGAAAAATACCAGCGACGCGCAACACAGGCGTGTGAATTTTTTGCGGATATTCCCCAGGTTCATGTCAACAAACCCAAAGGCGTGTTTTATCTGGTTGTTGAATTGCTTGAGCTGCCTGCAAACAGGCTGGAATCAATAAATAAAAAAGTGCGTTTATATCTGAATCAACTGGAAACACCTGAAACACCGGCAGATTTCCAGTTTTGCTATGAATTAATGGGTGCCGAAGGCGTCTGCGTAGTTCCCTTAAGCGGCTTTGGTTCAGCCGTTAACGGCTTTAGAATGACACTCTTGCAGGAAGATGATAACATTTTTACAGAGACCCTGGAACGCATAGGAAGGGCAATCAGGGCATATTACCCGCAAAGCTAACAAGCTGAAATAAAGCCTGAACCCTGTCATTGGTCAGTTGAGGGTTTTTTATGCTTATTAATTGACTTATGTCCATATTAAAAAAGAGATAAAAAGACACAATAGAGGGCTTAAGTAACTTGATGCACTCTAACAAAAGCTCAAATCCATAAATTTAGGAGGATAATCATGGTTTCATATGAAAAATTAAATAAACAAAATCATAAAATAACCGAACTTTCAAATATACTCAATGTTTTAATTCAGGATCGTTTGCTATGCGATTCAGAGACTTGCAGCCAGTTATTCTATGATTTTATGACCCAAATAAAAGAACATATCCATGAAGTCGATGCAAATATGTATCAGGATTTATTAAAACACCCCGATCAGGAAATTAATAATGTCGCTAACAATTTCATGTCCGGTTCCCAGGAAATAAAAAGAATTATGAATCGCTATGAAAAGAAATGGTGCAATAAAACCAGGCGGGAAATCAATATTGGAGCACAACACGAGAAATTTTTAAGTGAGACCAATGATCTGTTTGACATGATCCTGGGAAGAATCCAGGGTGAAATGGAGCATCTTTACCCAACCGTCAGAAAAGTAACAAATTCCTGATTGCTTTTTGGGTGCTGGCTTGAATCTGTTGATTGGATTAGCGTAGCATAATCCAACAGAGTGCCACAACAGAGCGCCACAGCCTTGTCGGGTTACGCTGAGGCTAACCCGACCTGCAAAATACAGGTTTAAGCCCGTATTCCGCGAAGCTGCATACGGGGGTCTTGCCCTGAATTTTTGGCACAAAAAAGCCCCGATAACGGGGCTTTTTTTCTTAAGAAAACTGCAACTGCTAATTCTTCGCAGCTTCTCTTTCTTTTACTTCCTTGATAACTTCTTCAGCAACATTCTTAGGACATGGCATATAGTGTGAGAACTCCATAGAGAATTGACCACGACCAGAAGTCATTGTACGCAAATCACCAATATAACCAAACATTTCAGCCAGTGGCGCATCAACTTTAATACGCACACCTGTTGGACCTGCTTCCTGTGATTTAATCATGCCACGACGACGGTTCATATCACCAATCACATCACCCACATGATCTTCAGGCGTGAAGATGTCAACCTTCATAATAGGCTCCATCAACTGCGCCCCGGCTTTTGGCATAGTCTGGCGGAATGCACCTTTGGCAGCCAGTTCAAATGCCATAGCAGAAGAGTCAACCGCATGGTAAGCACCATCCATCAAGGTAACTTTTACATCAAGCACAGGGAAACCCGCAAGCACACCAGTCTCCATCATGGAAGCAAAGGCTTTCTCAATCGCAGGCCAGTATTCACGAGGCACGTTACCACCGGTTACTTTGGATTCAAACTCAAAACCCGCGCCTGTCTCTGCCGGCTCGATAATATAATCAATCTTACCAAACTGACCTGAACCACCTGACTGTTTCTTGTGCGTATAACTATCTTCAACGCGCTTGGTAATGGTTTCACGGTAAGCTACCTGTGGTTTGCCCACTTCAACATCCACACCATGAGTACGCTTCAATATATCAATCTTGATATCAAGATGCAGCTCGCCCATACCCTTAAGGATGGTTTCGCCACTATCTTCATCTGTCTCAACACGGAAAGAAGGATCTTCTGCTACCATTTTGCCAATCGCTATACCCATCTTTTCAGTAGCTGCCTTGTCTTTGGGTGAAACCGCGATTGAAATAACAGGATCAGGGAACACCATGGATTCCAGAGTCGCAGGGTCTTTTGGATCACATAAGGTATGCCCGGTCTGAACATTTTTCATACCCAGAACGGCAACAATATCACCCGCCTGAGCCGAATCCAGTTCAATACGCTCGTCTGCCGACATTTCTACGATACGACCGATGCGTTCCGTTTTGCCAGTAGCGGTATTTAAAACAGTCATGCCTTTTTCCAGCTTGCCTGAATAAATACGGATAAAGGTCAATGCACCATAGCGGTCATCCATGATTTTAAACGCCAGGGCGCGCAGTGGCTTATCCGCATCAACAATCGCAAATTTACCCGTTTCATTGCCTTCTTCATCTATTTCAGGCTGTGGATCGACTTCAGTTGGGTCTGGAAGATAATCAACAACCGCATCAAGAACAAGCTGTATTCCCTTGTTTTTAAAAGCAGAACCAGTATAAGTCGGGAAGAATGCCAGCTCACGCGTACCTTTGCGAATACAAGCCTTAAGCGTATCAATATCAGGCTCATTGCCTTCAAGATACTGCTCCATCGCATCATCATCAACTTCAACCGCAGTTTCGATCAGTTTCTCACGCCACTCTTCGACCTGATCCACCATATCGGCAGGCACATCTTCGATGGTGTATTTCATGGGATCATCTGATCCGTCCCAAATCCATGCCTTGCGCGTCAATAAATCAATAACACCTGTAAAATTATCTTCTGTTCCAATCGGCAAAACCATAACCAGTGGATTTGCACCCAGAACATCTTCAATTTGCTTGACCACACGATAGAAGTCTGCACCAACACGATCCAGTTTATTGATAAAAATAATACGCGCAACTTCTGATTCATTCGCATAGCGCCAGTTCGTTTCTGACTGCGGCTCTACACCACCTGATGCACAGAATACACCAACGCCACCGTCAAGCACTTTCAGGGAACGATACACCTCAACCGTAAAGTCCACGTGACCCGGTGTATCAATAATATTCATGCGGTGATCTTTCCAGAACGCACTTACCGCAGCAGATTGTATTGTAATACCACGCTCGGCTTCCTGCTCCATAAAATCAGTAGTTGCTTCACCATCGTGAACTTCACCAATTTTGTGAATTTTACCTGTAAGGCTCAGAATACGCTCTGTGGTTGTTGTTTTACCCGCATCTACGTGCGCAAAGATACCGATATTACGGTATTTACTTAAGTCTGCTGACATGTCGTTACTCTACAATTTGTCTAAAAATGATTAATAGTTACATGCGAAAAGAGAACTATTTTTCCGCACAAAATGAAAAACGCGGGATTATATAAGCAAAGTTCTAATAAAGGAAGCAATTTGATTCGTATCAGTTCAAGTTTCGGAGTTCAAATCTATCATTACGCAGAGAACCGCAGAGATTGTAAAGAAAGGACTCTCTGCCTTACTTAAACTGAATGACTGGAATCAGTGTTTCTGCACTGTTTTTGAACTCCAAAACTTGAGTTAAGAATGCGCCATCCCGCGTTTCGCATACTCAACGCAGACTACGCTTCAGCGTTACGAACGGGACGCTGGAGCGTCCGGGCTGCGTTCCCACGTGGAACATGGGAACGAGAAAACGAGAAATAAAGCTCTGTCCTCTGTCCTCAGAAACACCCATCCCCCTACTTTTTTATATATTTTGCGTAGTGTTGAGGAACGAAACACAGGAGCGGTGGTTAAC
>JALVDQ010000176.1 GCA_027008885.1 Thiotrichaceae bacterium
AAAAAACATGTTTTAAAAGAAGCAGAATACCTGTTTACTGGATACATGATTTGAAATATTTATTCTGTTAATTCAATTGCGTATCAACTTCCATAAAATCTAATTTTCAAGCGATTGAAGTTTAAACAAAACATTGTTTTTCGACACCCTGGATTTCAACCATCGATTATTTACTGGCTTTTTGATCAAGTTGGTCGGTTCGAGGCACTTGCGTTGTATACAAGTTATTGAAATCATATTAGAAAATAGTGCCTTCAAAAAATATTTACCCCAAGGGTTATACATATATCAATGACTTACAATGCTTTTTTTTGGAAAAGCTCTCTTTCTCAGAATTTTCACCCCATAATAAAATCAATGAGTTATACCTTCTTCCTATTTATCAGTCCTTATGTTTCAACAGCTTAACGCACAGCGCAAGTGGCTCTGCTCAATTAGTAGTTGCTATAAATCATTGATATTGGTAGCATGTCGGATGATATTTAAGGTTATGTGCAGATGCTTACTTTTACACATAATCTCTACGCTTTTTAAGCCTTTTACACAATAAACAGGCTTTGAAGATTTATATTTATCTGGTCGGAATGACAAACAGATAAAAGGACTAGGATTACAGCTCCTGCCAACCTGAACAATTTTTTATAGTAGCATATTTGTAGCGTCATCTATCAAGTAGGATGCAGCAAGGAAAAACAGAATACTTGGCGATAAACAAACTACATAACAGATTCACTCATTGAATGAGCAACTTAAGTTGCTTATAGTTATAAAGGGCTTCTACAAGGAACATAAAAACCTGAAATTGGAACTTAACTCTAATATAAATGCAAACAAGAGCATATAAAACATATAACTCACTGTTTTTATCGCATAAGTTAAGTCTGCTTCTTAAAACTATAAGCCTGTGGAATAGCATAATCGTTCTGCTTTTATGACTTAATTAACTCTTTGCGTGAGCAAATCCACTTTCTGTGGAAACAGATTAACGTGCACATCAGGTACTGGCTAACGTGGGCTGTTTACAAACAGGAAACGTTTAAGCAATGAAAAGAATTCTAATTAATGCAACACAGCAAGAAGAAATTCGGGTTGCAATGGTTGATGGTCAATACCTCTATGATCTTGATATTGAACATCCATTTAGGGCACAAAAAAAAGCAAATATATACAAAGGTGTTATTACCCGAGTTGAACGCAGTCTGGAGGCTGCTTTTGTCAACTATGGCGCAGAGCGTCATGGCTTTCTTCCCTTCAAGGAAATATCCAAAGAATACTATTATAAGGAAACCAAAAAAAATCCTGATAAAAAGTCAGGTCGCCCTTCAATTACCGATGTTATCAAGGAAGGACAAGAAGTCCTTGTTCAGGTTGACAAGGAAGAACGGGGCAATAAAGGCGCAGCATTAACGACACAAATCAGTCTGGCGGGTCGCTATCTGGTTCTTATGCCAAACAATCCCCGTGCTGGTGGTGTATCAAGGCGTATTGAAGGGGAAGATCGCCACAAAATCCGCAGCATCCTTGAGCAACTGGATATTGATGAAGGCATGGGCGCTATTGTGCGTACTGCGGGTGTTGGACGAGAGCTGGAAGAACTTAGCTGGGACATGGATTATCTCAAAACACTTTGGGAAGCCATCACGGTTGCCAGACAGAAAACAGAACCAGGCACCCTGCTCTATCAGGAAAGCAATGTGATTATTCGTACCTTGCGGGACTATTTTCGCAAGGATGTGGGCGAAATCATTATTGATAATGAACGTGTCTACCAACAAGCACACGATTTTATCAAGGCAGTTATGCCTCACAACCTGAAAAAACTCAAACATTACGTTGATACCGTTCCACTGTTTAGTCGCTACCAGGTCGAGCACCAGATAGAATCGGCCTTTCACCGTGAAGTCACCCTGCCCTCTGGCGGCGCCATTGTGATTGATCATACTGAAGCACTCACAGCCATTGATGTTAACTCGGCAAGAGCAACCAAGGGACGGAGTATCGAAGAAACGGCACTAAATAATAACCTCGAAGCCGCTGATGAAATCGCCAGACAATTACGCCTGCGTGATCTGGGTGGTCTGGTTGTTATTGATTTTATCGACATGCTGCCAAATAAAAACCAGCGCGCAGTTGAACGCCGCTTGCGTGAAGCCTTAAAAGTTGACCGTGCGCGCGTTCAAATCGGACGTATTTCACGCTTTGGACTGCTGGAGATGTCACGCCAGCGCTTGCGTCCTTCACTGGGCGAATCCAGCCAGATTGTTTGTCCCCGCTGTAGTGGGCAGGGAACCATTCGTGGCATTGAATCCATGGCTTTATCAATCCTTCGCCTAATGGAAGAAGAGGCAATGAAGGAGGGAACTGTTGAAGTCGTCGCACAGACTCCCGTTAAAGTAGCCACTTTTATTCTCAATGAAAAACGCAAAAGCCTTGCTGAAATTCAGGCGCGCCACAATTTACAGTTAACTGTTTTGCCGAATGTCGATCTGGACACACCGCATTACGAAATAGTTCGCTACAAGGAAAATGACGTTGAAAACCCACAGAATAGTTATAAACGTGTCACCAAACCTGAAGCACAAATTGAAAGCACCAAGGAATCGACTTCACAGGAAATACAGGTAGCCGCGGTTGGAAATGTAACACCAAGCACCCCAGCGCCCTCCCCCCAGGATTTGCAAAGTGCAAAGCATCCAGGATTAATAACGCGTATTTTTGGCGCTCTCTTTGGCAGCAAGAAAGTAGCAGAAGAACCTGAAGAAAAGCCCAAAACACGCACCAGACCAAACAGGAACCAGCAGGCGAAAAGAAATACTAACCCCAGAAACAACAAACAGCGCCAAAACAACCATAATCGCGCTAAAAACAATAGCAATAATCGCAATAAAAATAATACGCGAAACCAGAACAGGCAAAGTCAAAACAAGCCAAACCAGAACCAGCGTAGTCAAAATACCACGTCACAAAAAAATACGGCTAATGCAGGTAATACGGGTAATACAGGCAAGCAACAGCAGACCCAGCCCCAAAAACAAAACAAACAGCTACAACAAAGAAAACAGCAGGAAAAGCAGAAAAAACAAACACAGCAGGCGAAAAAAGTAACTGCTGCTACTGCTACTACTGATATTGCCGCTAGCAAGCAAGGAAACGGCAATGACCACGCCAAACAGCAAAATATTTCAAACAGGGAAAATAATATTCCGCAAGAACAAAATGTTTCGATTCAGGATCAAACACCTCTGGAAATAAAAATACCAGTCATATCCACCAGGACATCAGAAGCAGAAACAGCAAAATCAGCCAGTAATAAAACAAGGGAAAAAAGG
>JALVDQ010000177.1 GCA_027008885.1 Thiotrichaceae bacterium
ATCTGAGCTTATCAAGTTCGTTAAATAGAGCGACTATTCGCCTCTCTTGATAAACTCACCTTATAACAATTCTGAAATTTTCGTTTCAATCCCAGTTCTCGGACAGGCTCCTAGAATCATTAGCTTCTGAGATTTGATTGCGCTGTCCCTTAATGCCTCCTTTACTAAATACGGTATCAATGCTCAACTAATCCTGTATTTTCTCAACACAAGGCGACTACAAAATATATAAAAAAAGGGGGGGATGGGTAGTAGTATTAATAACCCATCCCCCCTGTTTTTCACATATTTTTCTGTATAGCCTGTGTTGAAGAACGAAACACAGGCGCTGGCTATGCCTCATACCATCCTGCGTTTCGCATACTCAACACAGGCTGACTACATGCTGCTACGCCTCTGTCTTCTGTCCTCTGATAACCCATCCCCCCTCTTTTTTACATTTTTTACCAGCAAGTCAAGAATATTCAGGATACCTCTGCAAGGCACGGTAGGTATCCAATGGCATATTTTGGCAAATTTACAACTACTCAGTGCAAGCCGTACTGCTTAGATTTTAAGCAAAATATAGCTTTGGTTAATCTGCTGTTCAGCATAAAAGGGCTATAGTCGCCACCAATGGGGTTATAAGTAATTGGTCTGAATCCTTTAAGACTGCTACGGCGTTAAGCTTGTTGGAGCACAGGGGAATCAGCACTAAATAATTTAAATAAGCTAAAAAACTTCTTGCTTTCTACTTTATTCATTTTTGTCAGTGCGTGTGTCTGAGACATAACGGGGTTAAGCAGTGGCAGATAAAAAGCATCAAGAAGAAAAACAAAAAAGGAATCATCAATGAAACTAATAAGAAAACTAGTCTCTTTTTGTTTTAAACGTAAAAAAACCAGGCAAAAAAAGGATAAACACTCCGCCTTGTTTACGAAAAAAATCAAACAAAACAACAAGAAAAACAATATGCAACGATGGATTTATGCAGGTTTTCTGGTTTTTTTATTTGCTTTTAGCAGTAGTATTTATGCTGCCTCCCCCGTGGTTAATACCACCATCAAGGTAGAAAAAACCGGTTCAGAGCCTTTTGATGCATCCACCTGGGATGGTAATGACCTGACCACCGCGGGGCTTGATGCGAATGCAAATAACAATGTGGTACGGATGCAAGATTCGATCACCTACCGTGTCGAAGTTTCTGTCAATGATTCGGCTGTGGATAATTTGATTGCGACCGTGTCTTTGCCGGATGGCAAACAAAAGTGGATAGATATCCCAAGTGGCTGTAATACCAATGCAGAAGAGGTAAACCCAGTTTCCTCCATTTCTGATGATGGTTACACCATGACCTGTAATCTGGGTTCAGCCATTGAAGGTACTACCCGAGTTGTTTTTCCAACGGCAAAAGTAATCGCCTATAACGCACTGATTTCAAAGCCTGTTATTAATGCAGAACACACCATTGCCCGTGTGAGTGCAACAGCAGCAGGTGCAAATGTCGCAACCGCAGGTGATACCGATGTTGAGATTACGGCTGCTTTTAAGGTAGATACAAGCAAATCACTCAAGGTTTCCGGCTTTAAACCCAATACCAATCCACCTGAGCCACTTTATGTTGCGCCAGCGAAAAAAGGTCCAAATGGGGAAGACGGTGTCTTGATGGAATATGTCATCAGGGTACGTTACCAAAATGGCTCAATGCTAATGGATTCAAATGAAACTGATTTTCTGACTAATATTAATTTATTTGATGCTTTTACGGATAACAATACGGGTAATAACAATTCTTTTTCCTCAGGCGGCAAGCTGTATACCTGGGGACCTCAGGGTGATGATGGTGCCTGTAGCCTGATCGGTGATCATGGCAGTAACGCTACGGTTAGTTGTAGCCAAAACAATCTGGCTAAAGATTTTTTAAGTGATACTGCAAATGCTGCTGGTGATTTTACGGGGTCTAGTGATGGTCTAAATGACCCTAATATTAGTATTGCGCTAAGCAATATTGACGTGCGTGACCCTGATGCAGATGGCAATGTCGTAGAAATGGCCATCAATGTCTGGTTTGAAAATAACTCAGAACTAAAAACACACCAGTCTTGTACAGGAGATAATGCTGGCAACGATTGTACCAGTATCGTTATTAACAGTGTTGGGGCACTCAACGCGGCGCAGGATGCCATTGTTGGTTATAACCCGGTGTCAACCGAAGATGCCAATGGTAATAATTTGCCAAACTATAATGGAAATGGTGAGCCTTTTGCCAATGAAATTGATTATCCAATGATCTATACGCCACCTGGTTCTTTCTCTGTTTATCAGACTTTTAACGGTTTGTTTCGTTATGAGGAGAGAAAAGCTCCAGATCAGGATGCGACGGTTGGACAAACAATTCCGTTACTGATTAATCACTATGATTATCGAAAAATTCACAATGGCTTTAGCCAGGCCTGTGACAAGATTGATACAAATGTTTTTGAATACGCTGGCTTAAATCCTGCTGGTACGCTTTCTGGTTCACAGTATTATTATTGGAATAGAATGGAGAGTGGACAGCAATACAACCCGGGGTTAATGGTCTGGGGTGGTACTCAGGGTGTGATAACGCCAGATGGTGCCGATTTTGTCAAAATTTACTATACTGATGTAGCAAACGGAGATGGCTCGCTAGCTGCGCAACGCAATGCAACCTGTGAGGATGATGTCAACGGAGATGGTGTTGCTGTTTTTGATGGCATTGATATAGCAACAGGCCAGCCTCCGGCTAATGGAGAACCGAACGATTGGGTGACTGATCCCAATACACTTCCGGGCGGAATGTCGAGTACAACCAGACTGCGTCAGGATGTAACCTATCGGGATGATATTTTAAATGAAATGTATCCCACGCATACCAAGTTTGGAGCCCTGGTAACTCATCTGCTGAAGATTAAACCAGATGCAACGGCTTATGCGCCCAATGATTATTTGCCTAATTTTATGACCTACAGATTCAAGGATGCGAATGGTAATTTTAGCTCCTGGCGTGGTACAACAGAATCTGATGTCTCGGCAGATCCAGCCAATGTTGGATTTTCATTGACTAATAATTATGCAGACAGAATGCACTTGGTTAATTCCTCTATTGCTATATCCAAGCATACCGAGCCAAAAGGAATAAAAGTGGTACGTGCAGGTGATCTGGTTGATTTTGTTATTGAGCCACAGGTTCTAGGTGCATGGGATCCCGCCATCACCACCGCCACTGTCACCGACACACTCCCAGCCAAAACAAGCTATGAAGTTGGCTCAGAGCGTTTCTCCAGCGATGGTGGTGTAACCTGGCAGACCTATGCCGAGTTTAATG
>JALVDQ010000178.1 GCA_027008885.1 Thiotrichaceae bacterium
TTACAATCAGGAGCATGGGAACAAGCACAAGAATGCTTGCGACAAACAGCTCCTTGAGACTTGGGGGGAGTATTTTATTGGAAAAGTAGCTGGCAATCATCATTGGTACTGCCAGTTTCATTATTTCGGCAGGCTGAAAACGCAAGCTGCCAATCTCTAGCCAGCGTTGCGCTCCCTTGCCCATAGAGCCCTGAATTAACACCATAATCAGCATGATGACGCCGAACACATAAATCCACAGCGACCAGCGATTCAGCATATCACTTGGTAACTGTGATGCGATTAACATGGCAATGGTCGCCAAAATTAAATGCAGCGTATGGTTGTGCATCATTTTTGCATTCTCGCCGGTGGCACTAAACAGTGTAATGCTGCCCAGCGATAACAACATAATGAGCGTCACTACCAGCACCAGATCAATGGATGCCAGCCAGCGTAAAAAAAGATTAACAAAATTGGGAGAATGATTATTCATTATTTATGGCAGCGTATTAATTAGCCTGGCTATTATAGGGTCGTATAATGGTTTTATTGTCCAGTTTTTTAAATTTGTTTATATTGTTGAGCGATGGCGTAAAGTCTGACTGCTTGCCTGTTTTGTTTTTACTGGCTTTTTTCTCTTTCTTCTTTTTGTTAGTTGAAGACAACAGGTAGGTGTCGAGTAATTTTCTTGCTATTGGCGCGGCAACCTTGCTGCCTCCACCTGCATTTTCAGCAATCACAGCAATCGCAATGCGCGGGTTTTTTACTGGCGCAAAGGCAACAAACAGGGCATGGTCATGCAGTTTCTTTTTTAATCTTGCGGCATTGTATGTCTTGTTTTGCGCAATACTATGCACTTGCGCCGTTCCTGTTTTTCCGGCAAAGCGATATTTGGCTCCCGCGCCTGCGCGTCGTGCGGTTCCATGTGCGCCGTGGACTACATTTATCATGCCCTGGATCACATCATCCCAATAACTAATATTTGAAACACCCAAAGAGGGCAAGCGCACAGGTGTCACCAGCTTTTCTGGCAGGTTTCGGGAGACGCGCGTGGCTCTGAGTACATGAGGGCGTACTTTTCGTCCATGATTGGCAATGATTGATGTGGCAAAAGCCAGCTGCAATGGCGTTGCTGTAAAGTAGCCCTGACCAATTCCGGTATTTACCGTATCACCTGGATACCAGAACTTGTCATAGCGTTTTCTTTTCCATTCGGCAGTCGGCATTAAAGCAGAGCGTTCATGGGGCAAATCTATTCCGGTCTTTTGACCAAAGCCAAATTTTTTCATTGCGGCTGAATAGCGCTTGATACCCATGCGAAAGGCAAGGTCGTAAAAATAGACATCACAGGACTGGTAAATGGCGCGGTTAAGACTGATATGACCATGTCCGGACTTCTTCCAGCAACGAAACTTGTGGCGGTTACCAGGTATTTGATAAAAACCTCTGGCATAGATGCTGCGTGTTGGTGTAACCACACCCGCATTCAAACCTGAAAGCGCCGCCATTGGCTTGATGGTTGAACCAGGTGGATAGGCTCCCTGCAACGCACGGTTATACAGCGGGCGATCAGGGTTATCGCGAAGATCGTTATAGTCTCTGTAAGATATGCCATTAACAAACAGGTTGGGATCATAGGCAGGCATACTTGCCATCGCAAGAATTTCACCATTGCGAGGGTCGATCGCAACTGCGGCACCATTATAATCCTTGAGTAGTTCTTCCGCCTTGATCTGTAATTCAAGGTCGATACTTAAAAACAGGTCTTCGCCTGCAATAGGTGCCTTGTCCTCAAGTTTTATCTGCGGCTTGCCATGCGCATCGACTTCTTTAAGCTCGTAGCCTGCCTTGCCGTGCAGTCTTGTTTCGTAGAATTTCTCAATACCTGATTTGCCAATATGGGTTGTACCACTGTATTCATACTTGTCCAGTTTTTCCAGATCCTTTTTGTCTATTCGTCCAACATAGCCCAGCAAATGCCCTGCCACAGAACCAAGAGGGTAGTTTCTTTGCATGCGCACACTCACCCTAAAGCCGGGAAAGCGAAAACGGTTTGCCGAGAATCTGGCAATTTCAGCTTCAGTCAGATTTTTGCGTAAAACAACAGGTTGAAAACGGGAATTTACGCGTTGCTTTTGCTTGAATTTATGAACATCCTGTGGCGATATGGGCAGCAGTTGCATTAAACGCTTTAATTCATCGTCTCTGTCCACGATGTCATCCTGCCTCGCTTCAAGCACATATTCAATATGATTATCAGCCAGCAAGACACCGTTGCGGTCATAAATAAGACCACGCACAGGAGGGATTGGAATACGCTTCTGATGGTTTTCTTTAGAAAGCTGGGTGTAATGCTCATAGCTGCTTATCTGCAAATAGATCAGGCGAACAAAAACCAGAGTAAGTGCCAGCAAAATAAAGCCGGCAGCGATATAAGCACGTGAACGGAATAAGCGGTACTCTTCCCTTTCGCTTTTAACAGTTACCTGTTTTTCCATTTAATGTGTAAAATCCTTGGACAACTTTATTTTATACTCAACTTTCCGGGAGAATGAATAAATACCCATCCCCCCCTTTTTTTATATATTTCTATTTGTTGTTTTGATACATCGTAACACTGTCAGAAATTGCTTTTTTGGCTGCGGCGGCATCGCCCCACCCTTCGATTTTAACCCACTTTCCGGCATCAAGAACCTTGTAATATTCAAAGAAATGCTCAATCTGCTCGATCAGCAGTGGCGGCAAATCCTTGTAGCATTGCAAATAATCTGACTCGGAATGCAGACCATGTGCCGGCACAGCAATCACCTTGGAATCCTGCCCGGCTTCGTCGGTCATATTCAATATTCCCACAGGTCTGGCTGGAATCACGCAGTTATGCACCAGGGGTGTAGGCGTTACAACCAGCACATCCATAGGGTCTCCGTCATCTGCCAGAGTATGCGGAATAAAACCATAGTTAGCCGGGTAGAAGATAGGGGCAGACATAAAACGGTCAACAATTAATGCGCCACTTTCCTTTTCGATTTCATATTTGACAGGAGAGGAGTTGGCAGGTATTTCAATAATAACATTGACAACATTCGGGACGTCTGAACCCACTTCTATTTGATCAAAATTCATAAGTTCTCTTTTCAATAAATCGTTGCTAATCGGACATTATAACGACTGCCGTGAAGCAGGTAAAATTCTATGGTTATTTTTTTGTCAGATCTCCCCATAGAAGCTGACAAGCCGTTAAACAGGAGATCGCTGCTGTCTCTGCCCTTAAAATTCGTTTGCCGAAACTGATTGCTGTCACGCCCCTGTCCTGTATCTGCTTCTCTTCTTCAGGGGTAAA
>JALVDQ010000179.1 GCA_027008885.1 Thiotrichaceae bacterium
CCCCCTGTTTTTTATATATTTTTGCGTAGACAGCCTGTATTGAGGAACGAAACACAGGAACACTGGTTAACAATGTGCAATTCCCGTATTCCGCAGGCTTCATACGGGCTACGTTGCTGTTCTCTGTTCTCTGACACACCCATCCCCCTTTTTTTTATATATTTTGCAACTGCTCAAATTTACCCTTTTTTTTATTTAAGAAGGTGAAAGGGCATAATTTATAAGCATAAATAGCACTTTTAACACAGCTATTGATAAAATAGAGGGTAAGCCAAGCAGTTACATTGTTAGATTTATTATGCTTAATATGAGTTTTAGCCAGAAAGTGCTTTGCAAGGCACTTCGATCAAGACGCTTGCTTTGTAACAGCGTTCAAAATTCACATGCGAATGCCTTGCTTGCTGCCAATAAAACAGCAAAGACTGACTGGAATATCCTGCTGGGCGATAATTTGCTATTTGATTTGCCTGGTCTGGAATCTGTCAGCGCAGCTATTCAAGCCTATCGGGGAACTGCCACGTCTTTATCGTTCAGGCTGGTATTATCCAGAGAAGCTCTGCAGGACTATTACAGTCATAATATTTTTCTTAAAGAAGAAAGAGACTACGGGGTGAGTGACAGGGAAACTGATAATAAAACACAGTTTGTTGAACTCCCCATAAAAGCACTCAAAAAATCAGCAATAAAGAAGCAGAATCAAAAGACAGACACGCTTTATATAAAGCTGGATGAGCTGACTACTCCGATCCATTATCCTCTTGCCCTGAGCAAACCCGATAAAAACAGCACGCCACTTGCCCTGTTAATGCCCTATAGCTGTGATCATGACTGTCTGTTTGCAAACCAGGTTGCGATTTTTTCAAACCTGAATCAACAGCTAAAAAGCGCATTTTTTAGCTGGTTAAGGGGAGCATTTAGTCGCCGGAAAATTGGCTTGAAACGCCGTATTGCGCTCTCCTGGAAACAGATACACAGCAAGGCTGAGATTCATCCAACAGCGATTATTGAAGGCTCGGTCATTGGCGCAGGCTGCCGTATTGGAGCGCACTGCGTGGTTCGCTACAGTGTGCTGGGGGAAAATGTGGTACTCAATGATGGAGCCAAGGTTGAATATTCAGTTATTGATGATAATAGCTGGCTAATGCACGATCTGGTCTTATACCGCAGCTTGCTGGAAAGCAATGTGTTCTTGATTCATGGACCCTATCAATTCTCGTTTTTTCAGCACCAAAGTGCTGCTTTTGCCAATATTATGATGGATTACCGCCCTGATAATCGCCCCATTAAAATAAAAACACCTTATGGTATTCGGGATTATCAGGGGCGTTTTCTGGGCGCACTGCTTGAAGAAAAGGCAAAGGTGTTTGGTGGAACATTGACTGCACCTGGCATCACGATTCCCGCAGGAAAAGAAATTTTCTGTGACAAGGCTGCGATTACTACGGCAAAACAAATGAAAGACTTTTAATCTGTTTACTATAAGAACCTGTCTGGAATATGAGTCGGAAAGGGAAGACCGTTCGTGAACCTTTTTTATTTCAAATTTACTTCGGACAGAAAACAGGGGCTAAATTGTTATATTAATTTTTAGCGGGTACTTAACTATCCATTGCGTAGTTCCATGGGTTAATAACATCTATATCAAGATCATTGAAATGACGGATATTTCTGGTAGCTATGGTTGCTTTTCTAGCTATTGCAATACCAGCGATGAAAGTATCTCTCATATCAACTGGACAACCGTTACGTTGGCGTTCAGCAGCTAGCTTCGCAGCATGTTCGGCTGCCAAAGCATCAAAAAGTAATACTCGTCCCTCCAAGTCTTTTTCAAGTAATTCTTTAAAAAGTCTTTGGAGTAAAGTTCTTTTCTTACCCTTCGCTAGTAGTGCTAAGCCAAAACGTGCTTCAAACAAGGTAATACTGGTGATCCATACCGATTCAGCCGGTATGCTGTCTGCCCATGCCACAACTTGTTGATTGGGTTGTACCTGCATCATGGCTGACAATACGTTGGTATCCAATATGATCATTTATAACTCCATTGGATATATATTTTCACCATGTAATTCAGGAAGTGCTTCATCAAGCCCTTTTCCTGAAAATCTAAGGGCTATCCTTGAACCCAGCCCAAGACTTGAGGGTTTATCTTCTTTCAAAGCATTTGCTAGAATTAAACGTGCCTCAGCTTCCATGCTGATACCATGCAATGCTGATCTTTTTTTCAGGTTTTCTTTGATAATCGGATCTAGTTTACGGATTACAAGTTGAGCCATATTATTCTCTCTAAAGCAGTTAATGATATCATGATATCATTAACTGCTTTATTATTTCAAGAACTAGGATTGAAGCGAATTTTTCAGAACTGTTATAAGGTGAGTTTATCAAGAGAGGCGAATAGTCGCTCTATTTAACAAACTTGATAAGCTCAGATTATGATAATTGTGGGATTTGCAGTCAATTTCTAGTTCTCAGACAGACTCCCGGGGTTTATCTCTCCAAGAAAAACTTATCTCAAGCGGTTACCTCATAAAGCATGTCTACTTCCCGCCAAGGATTGCCTTTGCCTGCTGAATCATGTCTGACAGTGAGTTTTCCCTGATTGTTTGCATTAGTTCATCCAGCTTGAATTTATGATGGTGTTCATAGGCAACACCAAGCTGTTGCATCTTTGCCAGACCGGATTCACGCGCATGTTCAATAAAGCCCTTGTTTTTCCAGAAGAATGCGCCTGGCATGGTGGTAGGTATAACCACTGCATAGAATAAAATACGCCCCAAATAAGCCATAGCAAGCAGTGACAGGCTAAAGAGGATGCCGATTATTATCCCTGCTGCACCAGTTAAACTGGTGACATTGATAATTAATGCCAAAATTAGATTGATCACCAGCAAAGTATTTCTGAGCCAATAAGTTTTCCCGAATGTGGTTGTTTGCTCATAAAAAGCGGCTTGCCCTTCCCCTCTTCCACGTTTTAAATCAATTGCATGGAAAATCAAACCCACAGCTTCAAGAATCAAGCCAAAGGCAATTAGTCCTGCAAAAAACTTGATTAAAAAATAACTGTTTTGAATAAATACTGCACTACCTATTGCAAGAAGTAATCCACCCAAGGTAAACATACTCCCATAAAAAGTGCTCGCGGTCTGCCAGTGATCCCAGAAAGGACGCGCCTTGATACGGTAGAGCTTATACATATAGTAAGAGCCAGCTGCAAAACCTGCAAGCCCCAGTAATGCGGACAGACCCGCGAGGAAGTCCGTAAAGCCGTTATCGAAAAATGAGAAAAAAGTATAGCCTGCTAAGCCTGCAAAAAAAGCAGAC
>JALVDQ010000180.1 GCA_027008885.1 Thiotrichaceae bacterium
AAAGGGGGGATGGGGGGGTGTACAGAAGTGGAAGAAAGAAGGCGCAATGGTAATGATCCAGCACCAGATTGTTTGCGCTGTGGTATGCAGGTGTTTGTGTTGTTTGTCTATGTGTTTGGCTTATTGTTTTTAGACTACCGTACTCATGGGGTATTTTGCAATCGCTTTGTTCTGCTGGCGGCTTGAGAGTTTGCGACAGCTTGAACAAAGGTGATAAAAACGCAGATCATCAAAAGTGTCCAGATATTGTTCCAGTTCCTGCTTAATACATGGTATTGGTTAGTGGTATTTATCAAAGTTTAGTTTCAGATTTGTTGCCAGCTTGTTAAGACGTTTGTCGCGTGTCCACAGGTGTGTTGCCTGATTAATTAGACAACTGGCAAGCAGGTGAGCATCTATGTAGCCAATGCCCTTGCCCATGAGTTGACATTTTTCTATCAGGTAAATAACTTCATGGTGCTCAGCTTGTTTGACCTTTTCCAGATTATCCAGATAGCTCAGTATAGCCTGGCGGTTGTTCAGGTTGCCACAGGCAATTTCACCAATAATAAACGGGTGTGTTGCTACTTGTCCCTGTGTTAGCAGTTGTTTCAGTTGTGCTTCTTCCTGGCGCAGGTGGTCTATCCAGATGGATGTGTCAACCAGTATCAGCATGTTTTGGTTTGTCGCCTGGGTATGTCTTTCAGGTTTTTTTCTGTGCCGCCCAAAGCTGCCAGACGTTTGGCACTTTCCTGGCGAATCAGTGCCTGTAGACCTGCCTTGACCAGGCTGGTTTTTTCATTTATGCCTGAAAGCTGGCTGGCTTGCTTTAACAGCTCATCGTCTATATTCAGTGTGGTTCGCATGTCTGCTTCCTGTTGTGCCATATTATACAGGCATCATTATATGGCTAATTGATGCATACATCCACTCTGGTGTTTGTTTTTAATCTTGCTTGTTTTTTGCTCAATGTGGTGCTGACTTTCCCTCACTACGACTCATATTCTCAGACAGGCTCCTATGCTCCCGTCGCAATGCCTTGAATATCAATCTAATAGTACAAGCACTTGTCATGCTGAGTTGATAAGAGTCTACTCAAAAATATATCAAAAACAGGGGGGATGGGTTATAAGATTGCGTATAGTCAAAGAATATATTAATGTTTTCTAATATTCTCCTTAAAATCCTTAAACTATTTGAAGAGATTAAATGATGAATGAAGAAAAAAATCTGGAAAACGGGGTTGATGTCGCAGTAGATACCGACAGACTTGAAAATTTTCCAATATCATTTTTTGCCGTCATTATGGGCTTGTCGGGTTTTACCATCGCGTGGGAAAAAGCGGCGCATTTAATGCATACGCATATTTTCTTTGACAGTCTTTCAGCCTGGGGAACCCTGATTGCGTTTTTAGTTATCGCAGGGCTTTATCTTTCCAAGATAATAAAATACCCACAGGCGGTTTTGACTGAGATCAAGCATCCGGTCAAGCTCAGTTTTTTTCCGGCTGCGTCGATTGCGTTATTGCTGATTTCAGTTGCCATGATGCATCGGGTAGAGGCTTTGTCACATGTTTTATGGTTTCTGGGAACCTTGTTTCATCTGCTTTTATTTCTCTATGTGGTGAATAGCTGGATGCACCACGAGCATTATCAGACGCCGCATATTAATCCTGCATGGTTTATTCCTGCGGTTGGTAATGTGCTGGTACCGATTGCCGGAACGCACTTTGGCTATATTGAAGTTTCCTGGTTTTTCTTTAGTGTCGGTATTATTTTCTGGATTATACTTTTTACTTTGTTTTTTAATCGCATTTTGTTTCATAATCCAATGCCGAAGCATTTATTGCCTACTCTCTTTATATTGATTGCTCCACCTGCTGTTGGTTTTATTTCTTATGTAAAGCTAAATGGTGGTTTGGATCATTTTGCCCACATTCTTTATTATATTGCGCTGTTTCTGACCTTTTCCCTGTTTACTCAATTCAGGCAGTTTGCGAATTTGCCATTCTTTTTATCCTGGTGGGCGTATTCTTTCCCCATGTCAGCGATTACGATTGCGAGCTTTTTAATGTATTCGCTCACCCAAAATAGCATGTTTGCCTGGATTGGTGGCGTGCTTTTATGTATTTTGAGCGCCATTATTGGATTGCTGATTTACAAAACTTATCTGGCAATCACCAAAAAGAAAATTTGTGTGGAGGGTTAAGTTACAAAAATATGTAAAAAACAGGGGGGATGGGTATAATAATCCATGCCCCTTTTTTGTATGCTCAGAATATAATGATTAAAGCACCTGAAACCCCTTATCTGGTCAAGCCTGATAGCGAATTTAAAATAGCTGCTGCGGCGACTTCCCCGAGTGATACCAATGCGGATAAATCCGCACAAAAAAAAGAGCTGAAGCGTTTGCGCAAACTGATAGGAACCTTACAGCATCGCCTCTATGCCGAGGATAAGCACTCTTTACTGCTGATTTTTCAGGCAATGGATGCGGCAGGCAAAGACAGTACGATTCGGGCTGTCTTAAGCGGAGTAAACCCTGCGGGTTGCCATGTGTCATCCTTTAAAAAGCCGTCTTCCCAGGAGCTTGACCATGATTTTCTCTGGCGCAGTGCGATTCGCCTGCCTGAGCGTGGTCGAATTGGTGTGTTTAACCGCAGTTATTATGAAGAAACGCTGGTGGTGCGGGTGCATCCAGAGTATTTACGCTACCAGCGTTTGCCTGATTTGCCCTCAGACCTTGCAGACAGCAATCTGCAAGATATTTGGGCGCAGCGTTTTGAATCAATCCGTGAGCATGAAAAACACCTGACGCGCAATGGCACGGTGATTCTTAAATTTTTCCTGAATGTTTCACTGGATGAGCAAAAGCGTCGTTTTCTCTCGCGTCTGAATGAACCGGCAAAGAACTGGAAGTTTTCTGCTGATGATCTAAAGGAGCGCGCCCTGTGGGATAAGTATATGCACGCTTATGAAGCCACTCTTAATGCGACTTCTACAGAATATGCGGCGTGGTATGCGATTCCGGCAGATGATAAACCCTTTATGCGAGTTGAAGTCGCACGCACGATTTATGCCGCGTTACAATCCATCAATCCGCAATACCCAAAGGTTAGCAAAGAGGAACTTGCCGAGTTTGCGAAACTCCGGCAGTTACTGGAGAGTGAGTAAAAGCGTGGTTCTGTCCTCTATCCTCTGTCTTCAGTTCTCAGATACCCAACTAGGAGCCTGCTCGAAAACTAGAAATTGACTGCAAATCCCACAATCATCATAATCTGAGCTTACCAAGTTCGTTAAATAGAGCGACTATTCGCCTCTCTTGATAAACTCACCTTA
>JALVDQ010000181.1 GCA_027008885.1 Thiotrichaceae bacterium
AGAATCAAGAATGAGGTTATTTATATCTGATTTTTCGGTGAGAACAAAGTTTTTTTTCATGTTTTTTATATCCACTTAGCGGAAAAGAAAAATTTGGAAAAAATGCTTTATTTCGACACCCTAGCATCAGGGTATTGCAACTTCCATTGCCTTCAGTCCCGATGGCAAGAGTATTATTAGTGGTTCTGATAATAACACCATAAAACACAGGTCACTGGAAACAGGGCAATTATTACAGACCTTTAAGGAGAATGGACATCAAGATAATGTAACTTCCACCGCCTTTAGCCCTGATGGCAAAAGTATTATTAGTGGCTCTATGGATAGAACCATAAAACACTGGTCAGTGGAGACAGGAAAATTGCTGCAAACATTTAAGGGGCATCAATCTTTTGTAGACTCCGTTGCCTTTAGTCCTGATGGCAAGAGTATTATTAGTGGTTCTGATGATAACACCATAAAACGCTGGTCATTGGAAACGGGGCAATTACTACAGACTTTTAAAGGGCATATATATACTGTGTTATCCGTAGCCTTTAGCCCCGATAACAAGAGCATTATCAGTGGCTCTATGGATGGAACCATAAAACACTGGTCAGTGGAGACAGGGCAATTATTACAGACCTTTAAGGGGCATGAAAGAACAGTGACTTCTGTCGCCTTTAACCCTGATGGAAAAAGCATTATCAGTGGCTCTGGGGATGGGCTGATAAAACACTGGTCATTGGAGACGGGGGAATTGCTACAAACCTTTAAGGGGCACACAAATGATGTAACTTCTGTTGCCTTCAGTCCCGATGGCAAGAGTATTGTTAGTGGCTCTTTAGATGGTACGATTCGCTATTGGCAAATCGACATCCGGCATCCTTTAAAAAGCACGTTTTGGTCAGGTAATAATGGTGCATGGTTTCGGCTTGATCATAATGCTAAAAACCCTGAATTATCGCGTTTAACAATTGCGGATAATGGCACGGTATTATTACCCAGGAGCCTGTCCGGGAATCAAGATTGAAATAAATTTGCCGGATTATGCTCAGGCTAACCCGAGCTGTAAAACTGTATATTATACAAATACCCATCCCCCCCTTTTTTTATATATTTTTCGCTACATCACTTTGTCATCTACTTCTATCGCGCTATTGGGGCAAACATCCAGGCAGGCGGTGCAGCGGCGGCAGCGGTGCAGGTCGATATGCAGCAGTTCTTGTTGTTTTACGATGGCGGGGCATTGCAGTTTTTCATAGCAAAGCTGACATCCCTGGCATTTTTCATTGTGAATAAATAATTTGCGTTCCCGGTATCGTCTGAGTGCTTCGCTGTCTGGTTGCAGGGCGCAGTTTCCGCGTATCCAGATCACTTTTACGCCCTGTATTTTTTGCGCTTTGTGAATCGCCTGGGTGACTTCTGATGATTTAAAGGCGTTTACCTCAAGTATATGCTTCACGCCAATTGCTTGCAGCAGTTTGCGCATGTCGGTTGTGCCTGATGTGGTGGGTGAATCCTGATGCCCTGTCATGGCTATGCTGCGGTTGTCAAAAATAATGTGGGTCAGCTTGATTTTGTTTTCGACGGCGCTTTGCAGCGAGATTAAACCACCATGGAAAAAGCTGCCTTCGCCGCCTGTGGATACCAGTGGCTGGTCTGGCAGTAGCTGGGCAATGCCCTGTGATATGCCGATGCCTGCGTTCATGCACAGTAGCCAGTCGGTTCGATGAGGGGGCAGGGATGAACAGCCGATATCGCCACCGATAATTCCATGTATACCCATCCCCCCCTTTTTTTGCATATTTTTCTGCTGCAAGGCGCGATCAATGCCATAAAAGGAGGAGCGATGCGGACAGCCTTCACAGAAGCTGCCGGGGCGTTCCGGGCAATCCACTTTTATTTTTAGATCAGTTACGCTACTGCCAACACTGCCAACACTGCCAACATGGTTGCCGGGGCGAATTTCAAATTCGTGGCTTAAATAATCCCTGATTTGTGCATCACAGAGTTCGCCCCAGATGGGAAAAATATCCTTGCCATGCACTTCGCACTTGACCTTGCCAAAGGCTTCGCGCTTGATCAGTGTCTCCAGAAAACCGTCCTGGTCTTCCGCCACAATCACTTTTTGCTTGTTTTTGGCAAAGCTTAAAAATGCCTGGATATTGAGTGGATAGCTTAATTCAATATTCAGCAATTCAATCTGTTTACCCAGCCCCAGCGATTCAATCACTTCATGGCAAATACCAAAGCTGGCGCCGCGCGTTACCATGCCAAACTGCGCTTGCGGATTAAAATGCAGGCTGTAGCGTTGCTCTTGGTGCTGAAATTGTTGCAGGCGCAGAATATGCTGGCGATGATTTCTGACGGCTCGCACGCCGACATTGATGAGGTTTTCGGGGTCTTTTTCAAAGCAAAACGAGCGCGCTGGCAAGTCTTCCGGGGTACGCTGAATCAGGCTTGACTGGTACGCAATACGCCCTGGCACAAACACCAGTACCGGCATTTGCGCCTGTTCGGAATAGCTGAATGCCTGCTTTACGCATTCATACACGCCCTGCACCGTGGCTGGTTCCAATAATGGCAGATTAAACTGTGGCGCGTACCAGTGGACATCTTCCTCGCCCGTACTGCTGCGCGCGCCGGGGTCTGTGCCGACAACCACCACCATGCCGCCTCTGATTTTTGTTACCGCAGAATAGTTAAGTGGATCAGCCGCGATATTCAGCCCGACATGCTTCATCACCAGCAGCGAGCGCGCCCCGCAGAGGCTTGCACCCATTACCGCAAGTGCGGCAATGTGTTCATTCAGCGCATGGTTGATCAGATAATCTTGTGAGTGCTGCGCGTCTGAGAGCACATCCACGACACGATTCACCGGAGAGCCGGGGTAATGTGAAACATAGTTGACGCCAGCATCCTGCGCTGCCCAGGCAATAGCTTCATTGCCATCGCCAAATGCGGCATTGCTGCTTATGTTTGATTGTGTATGCCGTGTATACCCATCCCCCCCTTTTTTTATATATTTTTCAGACATTGATACCAACCCGTTGCAGTTGCAGATGAGCATCATCGAGATAATCAAAGTCGTGCGGATGAAAGTCCCGCCGCAGGTAAGCAAAGAGTGTACGCCGCATTTGCTTGTTTACTGGCTTGAATTTGTTATTGTGCTGAAATTTGTAGCGGATGATTTTCCACGGCGGGATGCGGTCTTGCCATAACAGCATCAGGGTTGCTGCGCTGGTCCACCAGAGAGTATCCAGTGATACCATTAGAAAAGCGATCATGCGTGTGCGATAGCCAATACCTACTGCCTGCATTACATCGAATGCCA
>JALVDQ010000182.1 GCA_027008885.1 Thiotrichaceae bacterium
TGACATTGTTATTTTTAACTCCCCTGTTACATCATCTGCCACAGGCAACACTGGCAGCGGTGATTATGGTTGCTGTTGCTGGTTTAATTAAAATCGAACCGATTCAACATGCCTGGAAAGTTTTACCCCATGATGCCCTTATAGCCATAGCTGTCTTTTTTAGCACCCTGTTTTTTGCTCCTCACCTTGAAAGGGGCATTATGCTGGGTATTTTGCTTTCACTTGGATTATACCTCTATAAAACCATGAGCCCTTCCTTTGTTGAGCTGAGTCGCCATGAAGATGGTACTTTGCGAAGTGCTGCACTGTTTAATCTTGAAACCAGCCCCACGCTGTCCATATTTCGTTACGATGGTGATCTCTATTTTGCCAATGCGGGCTATCTGGAAGGAGAGATACTAAATCATGTTGCTACCAAACCTGACTTGAAGGTACTCATTCTTGATTTTGAATCGGTTGACTTTCTGGATTCGACAGGTGAGGAAACCCTGACACGAATAGCCGAAAGGCTGGAAGCAGCAGATATAGACTTGTATATTGCGCGTCCCAAGAAAAATGTGCTGGATGCGTTTAAACGCTCAGGTCTGATGGATAAAATAGGAGAAAATCATTTCTTTCGGGAACGTCTTCAGGCAGCGCTATATGCCAAACAAAAGTTTGCTGACAAAGTGGATATAGAGCCAATTCTGAAACCCATTTACAAGAGCTAATCCGCCTTATAAAAAATATCAAACAAATAAACGAAGCAAACGAAGCAAGTGTAAATTGTTTTCCTTTTTTACAATCTCTGCGGTTCTCTGCGAATATCTCCGTGTTCCTCTGCGTAGCGATAGATTTGAACTCCGAAACCTGCTCCCAGTCTCTTCTCAAGGCAGTGCAATCCCCTCTTTGCGCAACATTTCAGCCAATCGAATAAGTGGCAGACCTATCAGTGAAGTCGGGTCTTCACCGTGCATCCTCTTGAATAGAGTAATGCCCAGCCCTTCGGATTTAAAACTTCCGGCGCAGGAATATGGCTGCTCAGCAAGAAGATAAGATTCAATTTCCTTGTTCTGAAGTATTCTAAAGTCAACATGAAACGGGATCAGATCAAGCTGGTAGCTATTCTCTGTACTGTTTAGCAGGCACAAGCCAGTAAGAAAAGTGACGCGCTTGCCAGAGCTTTCAGTCAGTTGCCTGACGGCGTTTTTATGGTTTCCGGGTTTGCCGCGAATAATGCCATTGAGAACAGAACACTGGTCAGAACCAATAATGAGCGAATTAGGGTGCTCTTCTGCGACAGCCCGTGCTTTTTCCAGGGATAAACGCTTAACATAGTTTTCTGCTGTTTCACCCTCCTGTAAAGTCTCGTCAATATCGGGAGAAGCAACACTAAAATCGAGATTAAAGCGTTGCAGCAGTGCTTTTCTAAAAGGTGAAGTTGAGCCAAGTACCAGTGTTTTTTGTGCCATTTTAGCCCCAGTTAAAGCTACTCATTCTACAATCATAATTCACAGAAACAACATAAATTATTTTTACCCCTAAAAAATAATAAAAATAAACAGTTTGAATTTGAAAAATATATAAAAAAAGGGGGGGATGGGTTTCTGAGGACAGAAGACAGAAGACAGAGGACAGAAGGCAGCAACGTAGCCCGTATAAAGCCCTGCGGAATACGGGTCACTTGTGCTACGCAAAAAATATGTAAAAAACAGGGGGGATGGGTTTCTGAGGACAGAGGACAGAAGACAGAGGACAGAAGCAGAGCATGTTAAGGTCTACTGCGCTTCTAAAAACAATGGTATAATTTTACACAAATTTATAAACTCGGGTCCTTACGTGAAAAAACAAATTGTTATTTGGGGAATCATTTTTTTAATCAGCGGGTCGCTTTTGAATCCGGCTTTTGGCAATACCCAATCACAAAGAGAAGATTTTTTGCAAGCCTATGAGGTTTTGCATAAAGGGGGGCTGTTTGATAGCTCCCATCTACAGGATTATCTGCTCTATCCTTATCTTGAGTATGAGCGTATCAGGCAACATCTGAAAATTACCAGTGATCAAACCCTGATTAATTTTATCAAACATTATCCGGATACCTGGCTTGCGGATGATTTGCGCAAGGAGGTGCTTGTACGCCTTGCCAGACAAAAAAACTGGAAGGCTGTTTTAGCCTTCCACAATGGGCATGAAAAAAGTAGCAAAGCCAGGTGTGCAATCCTTGAAGCCAAAATAAATTCATATAAGGAAGATGACTTAATGGAGGCAATTGGTGAATCCATTAATTTCTGGCTTTCAGGAAAAAGTCGCCCGAAGAGCTGTAATTCGTTTTTCTCCCTGCTACGCAAAAAAGGATTGATTGATGAGACTCTTACCTGGCAACGTATCGGACTGGCAATGAACAGGGGTAATAGCAGCCTGGCGAGAGCATTAGGCAAACAAACTAACGATAAAAAACTCGTTTCAGTCTGGATCAGCGCCAGAAAAAAACCGGAAAAAGCATTAAAAAACAAACTCTTGAAAAAAGATAATGAACGCACTCGGGAAGTGCTTGCTTACGCAATTAAACGCCTTGCAAGAAAAAACACAGAAAAAGCCAGAATATTATGGGGCAAGCTACAGAAAACTCATGCTTTTTCAGTCTCTGAAAAGGGGGATATTGAAAGCTATATTGGTGTCAGAGAAGCGCAGAATCATAATCCGTATGCACTCCTGAAGCTGTCCTCAATACCCGCAGAATATCGGAGTGAAGAGGCGAAATTATGGATGGCGCGCATTGCTATTCGCCAGGGAGACTGGGAAAAATTGCTGAATGCAATTAATTCCATGAGTACGGAGGATCAACAAAAGGATATTTGGCAATACTGGAGAGCTTATAGCGAACAGCAGACAGGAAACAAGGTAACGGTTGATCTTGACAAACTCGCAGAAAATACGTCTTTTTACGGCTTTCTGACGGCTGATCAACTAAATAAACCTTATCAACGCCTGCTCCGTGAAAAAACTGACAACTGGGATGATCAAATCCCGGCAATTAAAGGTTTACCTTCGATACAACGTGCCACCGAACTGTTTGCTATTGATAAACCAGCTTTGGCAAAGAAAGAATGGTACTGGGCATTGAAAAAACTTGGTAAGGAAGACAAATTGGCCGCTGCTGCCTATGCGCTTCAAATCAAACAGCCGTTTATGGCAATTGTCAGTGTTTCAAAAGCAAAAGAGTGGAATCAGACTGATTTACGCTTTCCCATGGAATATCAGTCGCTGGTAAAAAATGCTGCCTATGAGCAGGCTATAAATCCTGCCTGGGTCTATGGTATTATGCGCCGTGAAAGTGCTTTTGATCCTAAAATAGTATCCAGCGCCAGGGCTAAGGGTTTAATGCAGATTTTACCCTCGACAGCTAAACGGGTTGCAAAAAAACTGGGAATTAAAAGCCATAAAACATCTGACTTATTAATTCCTGAAAAAAATGCAAGAATCGGGGCAGCCTACCTCAGCCAGATGCTGAACCGTTTTGATGGTAACTATGTCAAGGCGACCGCCAGCTATAATGCCGGTCCTCACCGGATTCCAAAATGGCTACCTGACTTTCCCATCAGCGCAGCACGCTGGATCGAGAGTATTCCTTTTAATGAAACACGCAACTATGTACGCGCGGTCATGTCGTATACTACCATCTATGATCATAAGCTTAATTACAAAAACAAACGCAATTTACGTCTATCACAGCGTTTACAAATGGTAACACCCAGGTGAAATCAATACACAAACAGACAGGCGTTGCCCTGATTACGGCAATGATAATTACCAGCATTGCCATATCACTTGCCGGCATTATGATGTATCGCCAACAGATTCATATCCGTTTATCCAGTAATATTTCACATCTGGAGCAAGCATATTTGTATGCCAAAGGTATGGAAGACTGGGCGGCAACTATCCTGCAAAAATCATATAAAGACCATAAGGGCTACGACTCTCTTGATGATGACTGGGCAGTATTACTACCACCCATTGCCATTCCAGGGGGTGTAATGAATGGACAGCTCTATGACTTGCAGGCGCGTATTAATCTTAATTCACTGGCTCGTCCAAAGCCTCCCAGACAACCTCCAGGACAGGGTCAGAACCAGGGTCAAGGTCATGGGCAGAATCAAGGTCATGGTCAGAACCAGGGGCAGGGTCAGAACCAGGGGCAGGGTCAGAACCAGAGTCAAGGGCAGAATCAGGGACAGGGACAGAATCAGCAACCACCTGATATAGCCAAAATAACCGAAAACCGCTTAAACCGCTTACTCAAGGATCAAATTGATCCAGACGAGGATATGGGACCGGCACAAAACTTTATTGATATTCTCAAGGACTGGCTCGATAAAGATCAGAATACCCGCGATTACGGTGCTGAAAATGATTACTATCAATCGCAGCAAACACCTTATTTTAGTGCCGATGGCTTACTCGCCAGTCCAACTGAATTACGCCTGTTAAAGGGCATGGAAGACATAAAAGACATGAAAAAGAAAAAAAAGGTCTATGATGAACTGCTAAAGTATGTATACACCCTGCCAATTAAAACAAAAACGCCTGTAAATATTAATACTGCGTCTGCGGAAGTCATAAAAGCACTGGGCTTTGATCCTGCCAGTACAGAAGCAATCCGCAAACAAATCAAGGAAAGACCTTTTAGAAAAATTCAGGAATTTAGCGACTACCTGAATAATAATGCAGAAGTTAGCAAACCGGATGATTTTGATGAAAACCAGGAAATCAAGGATATAAGCACCAACAGCAATTTTTTCCTTTTACAGGGTAGCGTTAAAATAAATAACGCCAGACTCTTCATTAATTCTGTATTAGAACGGAAAAAAGGTAAAGTTTCTGTCATAATGCGCGACTTTAGAAATCCGTAGAAAACTTTATCGCTAACTATGCAATTGCTACTAATAAAAATTAACTCGTTTGGGGACAACCCTGAATATGCGTTGCTGGGGAAAAAACAGAAAGAAGACCGCTTCACACCAGGCGACTGGAAAAAAATACGCTCTGTCAGCCGTGGGCGGCGGGTGTTACTTATCATACCAAATGAAGATGTGGTACTAACCTCGGTCACAATTCCCAGTAAAAACAAAAAACAATTATTGCAGGCTATTCCCTTTGCGCTTGAAGATAATCTGGCAGAAGACATTGAAGAGCTGCATTTTGCCATATTCCAGGAAAAGCCCCAGGGCGAGACCCATGTAGCAGTCATTAATCGGGATCGGCTTGATGACTATTTAAGCCTGTTAAAAGATAACGGTTTGACTGCCCACTTTGTATTGCCCCAAGTTCTGGTACAGACAATTAAAAAGGATGCCTGGTCACTTTTGGAATCACACGATAACAGTGTTTCAGATAGTGATAATCAGGCAACAGTGAGCGTAAGACTTAACAAGTATGCCGGATTTTTTTCTGATAAATCACTGCTTGAGTTGTTTATACAACAGCTTGAAGAAGACAAACCAGAACTGTTATTAAGCAATATAGCAGCAGACGAACTGCCAAAAGAATTGCAGGATATAGCGCTTGAAGCACTGGATCCGGCTCAGGTGTTTTACGAAAGCGCAAACAGCGCCATTGATTTAAACCTGTTAAGCGGATTTGTCAGCAACAAAAAAGAATCACATATTAACTGGAAAGCATGGCGACCGGCATTCGTTATTGCGAGTATGCTGCTTGCAACCTGGATAGGTATTCTGGGCTGGCAAAATACAAAACTGCAAAAACAGCGAAAGCAGCTTGATCAATCAATTAACAACCTGTTTACAGCAACTTTCCCAAAAAGTAGAATCGTTGACCCGGCTCAACAAATGGCAAGCAAGTTAAACCAGCTCAAAAAGAATGCGGGTGGTACTGTAAGCTCGCCACTTCCGTTGATAGCAGACATTAGCCCTTTGCTTAAGGAGTATAAAGATTTATCTTTAAATGAAATACGCTTTAAGGAGAACAAACTGGAACTGGTTGTGCAATCACCCAATCTTAGCCGCCTGGAAACTTTTAAAAAAGATGTACTCAAAAAGTCCAATTTGCAGCTTGAGATTAGCTCTTCAACGACTACGGCCGACAAGGTAGAGGCTATTTTGCTGGTATCACCCCTGAATGAATCCAATAAGGAGAAAGCATGAAAACCTGGTTTAACTCACTTTCTCCCCGTGAACGCTCACTGGTCATAATTGCTGCTATTGCCTCGCTATTGCTTTTATTTTGGTTGCTGCTTGTAAAGCCACTGTATGATAACCACAAACGCCTGAATAAAATCATACAGAGCCAACAAAAAACACTGAAAATCATGCAAAAGCAGAGTGTTCAGATAAAACAACTGGAACAACAAAACAGCAAACCAGTGGTTAGCAATAATAGAGACCCACAACAACTTATTGAACGCTCATTGCAAACATGGCGACTCAAATCTTCCCTTGAACGCATGCAATCCCAGGGTTCTAATGGTGTCAGGCTGATATTAAAAAATGCAAATGCAGACAGGGTTATGCGTTTTCTATATGAACTTGAAAATAAAGATGCGCTTATAATTAGTGATATGGTTATCAATAATGCCAAAAAGGAAGCCGGCTTTGCAGATGTTAGATTGACTATCAAGAAATCAGACAAATGAAGAAAATAATTTTTTTTGGATTAATTTCATTTTTATTAGCGGCTATTTGGCAGCTACCGCTATCTATTGCCAAACCTTATATAGAAAAAATAGCCAAAAACATTAAATTAACAGATGTAAGTGGCACAATCTGGAATGCACAGGCAAAACAGTTAAGCATTAACAATACCAGAATTGATAATGTAAGCTGGAAAATCAGACCCTTACAAAGTCTGGCTTCCTTGTCATTAAATACCAGTTTTAATATCAATGACAAGAATCTGACAGCCAAAGGATACGCCAAGATTACACCAAAGCAGACACTGATCCTGGATGATACCAGGTTCAGCCTCGATGCCAGCTACCTGAATACATTGCAAAAAAATGCAAAACTGTCTGGAGATATTATTGGGCAGATCAAACATGCCGTTCTTGAGAAGCAAGAATTACCCATGATCAAAGGTGTCGTTAACTGGAACTCTGCGGCAATAACATCTCCGATCAGACTTCCCCAGGGTGATTATCATGCCTTAATCACACCTGATGATAATGGACTCAACATAAAACTGTCCTCCAGTGATGCGCCTGCGGAACTAAATGGCAATATCAAGATCGATAAGAAATGGCTCTATGATGCTGATCTGTCGGTTAAAGCCAGAGATAAGGGCTTCGCCTCCATGTTGGGATTTATTGGTCGTAAAGCAGCGGATGGCTCTGTTAAAATCAAGCAAAAAGGTGATTTAAAACCTTTCTTGAAGAAATAGCGTCACTAAAAAATAAAGAAAAGGTAATTGTTATGGAAAACACAAATCAAATTGATGATCTGGCAAAGAAATTAAGCAATTTTTTACCTTCATCATTACGAAACTTACAATCTGATATAAAAAATAATGTGCAAGGTGGTCTTGAAAGCAGCCTTCGCAAAATGAATCTGGTCACTCGTGAAGAGTTTGAAATCCAGACAGCCGTACTTTTACGCACCAGAGAAAAACTTGAAAAGCTTGAAAAAATAGTTGAACAACTGGAGGCAAACAAATGAAAAATTTACTCGCCAGTTTAACATTTATCAGTTTTATTGTTTTCTCCGGAATGCTTCAGGCTGAACCACATTCTCACGGCGGCAGAGTCCACAACCACCCTCTTCCCGCACAGGGCTATGCGCACCGACATGGCAACGGGGCTGTTGGAAAACGCGCTGGTGGTCAGGCACCCAGACAGGCAAATCGTCGCGGCGCACCTGCTGCAACACACAGAGCTCCAGCCAAAGGTGCTCAAAAGCGTTTTGATCCCAATGCGGCACTAATGAATGCCTATAAACGCAAAGATTACCGGCTTGTGCATAAAATAGCTTCGGCATTTGCAAAAAAAGGTGATCCTGCCGGAATGTTTATCGAAGGGCAACTTGCGCTGCTTGGACAGGCTCAACGCAAAAACCCCCAACTGGCTTATACCTGGTTTAAAAAATCAGCCGATAAAGGACATCCTGGTGCTGCTTACCTTGCTGCAACCTTGCTGGCAACAGGCACAGGCACAGGGAAAAATCTCAGACTTGCACACAAATACTATTTGCAGGCAGCAAAGAAAGGAGTACCGGATGCTTTTCGCAGTCTCGGTATCATGTATGAAAATGGGCAGGGCGTTAAGAAAAACCTGCCACAGGCAATACGTTACTATGAGCAGGCTGCCAATAAAGGCTTGAGCGATGTTCAGCTTATGCTGGGGGAACGCTACCTGAAAGGACTGGGCGTTAAAAGAAATCCGGGAAAAGGCTTTAATTATCTTAGAAAAGCATCCAAGGCAGGCGAAAAAAAGGCGGACTATCTGCTGGGCATCGCTTATGCAAACGGTTTGGGAACAAGAAAAAACCCGGCTCTTGCATTCAAATATATCAGCAATGCGGCAAAGCGGGGCAATCCGGACGCCCTTTATGACAAGGCATCCATGTACGCCCAGGGTATTGGCACCAGAAAAAACATACAGCAGGCAGTCAAACTCTATAAACAGGCGGCACAAAAAGGTGTGGTACTCGCACAGCACAATCTGGGTCTGATTTACCTGCAAGGCATAGGCTTGCCCAAAAATGAAAGACTTGCTTTCTCCTGGTTTAGCAAGGCAGCAAATAAAGGACTGCCACTTTCACAATACTTTCTGGGTGATTTATATGTTGATGGCATAGGCGTTAAAAAGAATCACGCGATGGCTTTAAAATGGTATAAAAAAGCGGCTGCACGAGGTTTTCCTGCTGCCGAGTACAGCGTTGGCGCAATGTATGCAAACGGCTTTGGCACCAAACGAAATCTGAAAGTTGCAAAACAATGGTTTCAAAAAGCAGCCAAACATGGAAATAAAAAAGCACAACAGGCTTTGGTCATATTAAAGAAAAGAGGCATATAAGCACTCGTCGGTAGTGTGTCAATGCATTGTGTTGTCGCAGTTTTGTCGGGTTAGCCCGAGCATAACCCGACAGACTGTGGCACTAAGCCTGATTATGGTTGGATTATGCTACGCTAATCCAACTACGCATTAAGTAGCAAACCAACACTTTTAACAGATTAACCAAAAAACACACCCTGACGGAGAAAAACTGATGTCAAAACTCACTCGTGAAAACTATATCTACATGCTACTAAGTATTGTTTTGATTCTTGGTGGCTACTGGTTTTTGCGTTACGCCTATAAAGTTGCTGATTCAATGCCCTTTTCCCAGGAAATTGTACTGGTTATTCTGGGCACTATTATCACTATTTTTATTACTGCGATTCTGCTTAACAAGCAAACCGAGGTTGAATTAAAAAAAGAAGAAAGCATCAAATTCATTGATCTTAAAACAGATATCTATCTACAACTCATTGATTACCTTGAGTATATTATTTTAAAAGAAGATGTAGACAAAAAGGACAAGATAAAACTGAGAATACTGGGACACAAACTGGCAATAGTTGCCTCGTCTGATGTGCTTGCACAGTTTGAAAAATTTATTGAAAAATTCATAATTGTCGCCGACGACCATGAAGTTGGAACAAAAGATACCAATATCATAATGGAAGAGTTAGCCAAACTTTCTGTATTTATCCGCTATGATCTCATTGGTCCCATAGACATGCGCCAGGGAATCAGTCAGGAAAGGCTGGCGAAACAAATTATCAACAATTCAGATGCCTTGCAGAAAATATAAAACTCAAGTTTCGGAGTTCAAATTTACCCGATTTCTTACACCTGAATCCCTGTAATTATTTCATCTTCAATCCATTGTGACAGAAATCCGGCTACACGCGCGGGGGCGTGTTGTTCATCTATCCATTCGCAAACGCCTTCACAGAGTTCGGCAAAATTGCCTTTGTTCATGGCGGTGTCCAGTGCCCAGCCCTCGTCCACATCCAGTGAACGGTAGTAGGTTAACAGTTCTTTTCGCCAGAGCAGCCAGGCATAGGGGTATTCGAGTTTTTCTGCTGGTACGGGTTCGCTTTCTTCATCAATGGCTGACCATAGCTGGGGAACATTCCACTCAAGATCAAGACGCGAGACTGATGGATGAAATTCAAATTGCATGGTTCCCCATTGTTCCACTGGAATTTTCTGCAGTTTTTCGAGTGTTATAGCGGCTATGTCCTGCGCATCGAAGCCTTTTCTTAATGCCCATTCAAAACGTGCCATTTCAGCGAGAACGGGTTCTTCAGGGAGGTAGTCCTTTAAAAATTCCTCAAGTTTATGACCGAAATAACGCAGTGAAAAATGCTGCGACGGGTGAGCTGCCATATAGGCATAGGTCATTTTGTAAAATTCATCATCACCAAGCAGGGTGTGCACAGATGGGTAGTTATCTGAGAGCGCATCAATAAGGCGATAGCCATAAGCATTGCCATATACCGCCAGGCGTTGATCCACGCTGACTTTGTTTACTTCACCAGTGTCTACGATGTCTGGCTTGATTTTTTGATCTTTTTTTATGAGCCAGTCGAGCATGTTTTTTTGCAGGCGGTAAAGTTCCGAGTTTACATCTAAAGTCATATTAAACCTCAACTGCCTGCTTCGGGTTATAGTTCGCCGCAAACACATCGCGCGCTATCTGCAACTCGGCGAGTAAATCCGGTAGCTCGGGAATATTATCATCGCGTTCTATCATCATGGATACCTCGCCATAGCGCTTGATTGCCTCTGCATACAAATCCCAGACGCCTTGCACAATATCGTGGTCGTGGGTGTCTATAATATAGCCTTCGTACTGGCTATGTCCGGCAATATGGTGTTGTTGCACACGCTCGGCAGAAATGCCATCAAGATAGTCCAGTGGATCAAAACCGTGGTTGTAGGCACTGACAAAGATATTGTTAATATCCAGTAAAATCAGGCTATCCGACTCTTCTGCCACTGCCATGGTAAATTCCCATTCAGTCATGTCAGACTGTTTGTAGGTGATATAAGTCGAGGCATTTTCTACCAGTATTTGCCGTCCGAGAAAATCTTGTGCCTGTTTTATTTTGCCGGAGACATGCTTGACGGCTTCTTCATTAAAAGGCAGGGGCAACAGGTCATGCGCATTGATACCATCAACGCCAGTAAAGCACATGTGATCGGATACCCACTTTGCCTGGGTGCGCTCTGCCAGTTCTTTCACCTGGCGCAGATAATTCATATCGAGTGGATCATAGCTTCCAATTGACATGGAAACACCGTGCATGACAACCGGGTAGCGTTCACATATCTGGTCAAGATAATAAAGTGGCTTGCCACCCGGCACCAGATAGTTTTCTGTCAGGATTTCAAACCAGTCGACATCGGGAGAGCTTTCCAGTATGGCATTGTAATGCTCCTTGCGAAGCCCCAGTCCAAAACCGAGTGATGGAATTTTCATTATATTATCCTTGTTTTGCTTGCTGATTATTGATGTTGAAAATTTTTAGAATCGGTGAAACTGGCTTCCCGGATTCAGGTTTTTCAGATTTTAAAATAGAAGTCAGGACTCTTTACGCTTAACAATGCACAAGCAGATGCACATTGTAAGCATAAAGAGTCTTAAACCCGAATTTTGATCAGCTTATCATTGACACTTATTCAAATTCCATCTGGCTAAAAAAAGCCT